>NZ_CAXQBR010000084.1 GCF_964222135.1 Euzebya sp. | reverse complement strand
GGCCCACGACGGCCCCGCCGCCCCGGCCACCACGCCCGCCATCGACCCACGGGCCCACGACGGCCCCGCCGCCCCGGCCACCACGCCCGCCCTCGCCCCACGGGCCCACGACGGCCCCGCCGCCCCGGCCACCCCGCCCGCCATCGCCCCACGGGCCCACGACGGCCCCGCCGCCCCGGCCACCACGCCCGCCATCGCCCCACGGGCGCCCACCGCCACGAGGCGGACGCCCACCCCCTCCTGGGACTGAGCCACCTGTGGACCGCATGCACCTGGCCGCGGCGGGAACCGGCGGCGGTCCGTCAGCCGCAGGCCTGTGCGAGTGGTGGGTGAAGGATTTGAACCTTCGAAGGCATAGCCGGCAGATTTACAGTCTGCTCCCTTTGGCCACTCGGGCAACCCACCGAGGAGCAGGAAGGGTAGCACCGGCGGGGAGCGGTGCACGACGCGCCGATAGCCTGTCCGCCATGGCAGCAGAGAACAGCTTCGACGTCGTGGCGGAGGTCGACCGTCAGGAGGTCGACAACGCCCTCAACCAGGCCGCCAAGGAGCTCGCCCAGCGGTTCGACTTCAAGGGGACGGACGCCTCGATCCGCTGGTCCGGCGACCAGATCGTGATCGAGGCGAACTCCGAGGAGCGGGTGATGGCAGCCCTCGACGTGCTCCAGACGCGGATGATCAAGCGCAAGCTCAGCCAGAAGGCCCTCGACGTCGGGGAGGTGAAGCCGGCCTCGAAGGGGCACAGCCGCCTCGAGATCGGGCTGGTCGCCGGCATCCCGAAGGACAAGGCCAAGGAGATGGTCAAGCTGATCAAGGCGTCCAAGCTCAAGGTCACCCCGGCGGTCCAGGACGACCGGCTCCGCATCAGCTCCAAGTCGCGCGACGCCCTGCAGGAGGTCCAGGCCCTGCTGCGCAACAACGACCAGGGCCTCCCCCTGCAGTTCACCAACTACAAGTGAGGCCGGGGGCTGCTCCCCCGATCCGGTGGTCCCCGGCAACACCGGGACCTCTGTCATGACCTAAAGGGCAATAGGTCCTTAAGCTGAGCGGGAATGCGCCGATACAGTGATGGCGTTCACACGTCGACGACGTCCATCACCGGGAGGTGAGCCCCGTAATGCGCAACACCGAGTTCAACGCATCGTTCCAGGCCCTGCTGCGGGCCTTCAACGCCCACGAGGACCTGCGCCGCAGCGGCGCCGACCTCCCGGCGCTGGCCCGCTCGAACTACGAGCTCCACCGGGCTCGGATGGCCGCCTACCACGCGTCCAAGTAGAGCCCCAGACCTGCATCGAGCCCCGGCCGCACCTGCGGTCCGGGGCTCGTCTGCGTCTGCGGGAAGGCACCCGCTAGGCGATCTGGCCCATCTCACGGGCGATGCGCTGGAGGTTGGCGACCCGGTCCTCGGTCTTCGGGTGGGTCCGGAACAGGTTCCCGGCCTGCCCCAGCCCGCCGAACGGCGCGGAGATGTAGAGGGACTGGAAGGCGCTGGACGCCTCCGCCGGCGTGCCGCCCACGCCGCGGCGCGCGAGCTGGCGTCCGCCCGCCTCGAGCTTCTGCAGGGCGCTGGCGAGGGCCAGCGGCTTGCCGGACAGCTCGGCGCCTGAGGTGTCGGCCTGGGTCTCGCGGCTGCGGGTCACGGCGAACTGCAGCAGGGCCGCGGCGATCGGGGCCAGGATCAGCATGGCGATGCCGCCGATGGCACCGCCCTCGCGGTCCCGGCCGCCCCCGAACCAGAACCCGATGCGAGCCATGAACGTGATCGCCGTCGCGATCGTCGCGGCGATGGTCCCGATCAGGATGTCGCGGTTGTAGACGTGGGAGAGCTCGTGGGCGATCACGCCCTCCATCTCGTCCCGGTTGAGCAGGTCGATGAGGCCCTGGTTGACGCAGACCGCCGCGTGTGCCGGGTTCCGACCGGTCGCGAAGGCGTTCGGCTGGGGGGAGGGGGAGATGTACAGCCGCGGCGCGGGCTGCCCGGCGCGTGCGGAGAGGCTGTTGACCATCTCGTGGTACCAGGGGTAGCTGGCTTCGTCCGCGGGCTCGCCGCGCGCCATCTTGATCGCGAGCTTGTCGGAGAACCAGTAGGTGCCGACGTTCATCGCCATGGCGATGACGAGGGCCGTGACGAGTCCGCTGGACCCGCCGATGGCCTGACCCGCGAACAGCAGCAGACCCGAGAGGCCGGCGAGCAGGACGAAGGTCTTGAACGACTTGAACACGGGTGTGCTCAGCTCCTGGGGGAGGGGGGTGGGGGGTGTCCACAAGGGTAGTGAGCACCACCCTCCCCTCAGTGGGGGTGTGGTAAAGGTTGCGCCAAACGGCGCCAGTCCACGCCCCCGCGCCGCTCAGCCGCCGGCGGCCACCAGCGTCGACATCTCCGCGAAGCCGGCGAAGGCCTGCGGGAGGATCCCGAGCACCACGGCCGCGATGGCGAGGCCGCCGATCGCCACGCCGAGGGGGATGCCCGGGCGGGTGAGGAGCGGACCCTCGGCCGGCTCGTCCATCCACATCGTGCGGGCGACCCGCAGGTAGTAGAAGGCGCCGATCACCGAGTTGATGACGATCGCCGCCGCCAGGACGATCCCGAACGCCGTGGCCGGCTGGGCCACGGCGGCCAGGATCACGAACTTCGCGTACCAGCCGACCAGCGGCGGGATGCCCGTCAGCGCCACCAGGAACAAGGTCAGCGACACCGCGAGGAGCGGCTGGGACTGGCCCAGGCCGGCGAAGTCCGCGATGGACTTCCGCGGCCGGTGGCGCGCCACCGCGATCACGACGGCGAACGCGCCGATGTTCATGACCGAGTAGACGAGCAGGTAGACGAGCACGGCCTGGAACGCCTGGGAGTTGATCGTCGCGGCCGCGGTGCCGGTGCCGACGATGCCGAACGGCACCAGGATGAACCCGCCGGTCGACACCGATGAGTAGGCCAGCATGCGGACCACCGACGTCTGCTGCATGGCCGTGAGGTTCCCGAGCGTCATCGTCAGGATCGCGATGATCCCGAGCACCGGCGCCCAGACGTCGGCGAGCGGCGCGAACGCGATGAAGCAGACCTGCAGCAGCCCGGCCATGCCGGCTGCCTTGCTCAGCACCGACAGGAACGCGGTCACCGGGATCGGGGCGCCCTCGTAGGTGTCCGGCGCCCAGAAGTGGAACGGCACCGCCGAGATCTTGAAGCCGAACCCCACGATGACGAACAGCATCGAGCCGAGGACCAGCGGCTCGGTGGCCAACCCCTCGAGCGCCCCGGCCATGGCGACCAGGTCCGTCGTGCCGGTGTAGCCGTACAGGATCGAGGCGCCGAACAGCAGCACGGCGATGCTCAGCACGCCGATCAGGAAGAACTTCATCGCGCCCTCGTTGGAGCGCAGGTCGAACTTGCGGAGACCGGCCATGACGAAGCCGGGGACGCTGACCAGCTCCAAGGCGATGAACACCATCACCAGGTCGCGGGCCGACGGCATCAGCAGCATGCCGACGTAGGCGCTGAGCAGCAGGAAGTAGTACTCGCCCTGGTAGGTGCGGACCTCCTGGAAGTACCGCCAGCTGATCAGCAGCACCACGATCCCGCTCGCCAGGAAGAAGCCCTTGAACAGGAGGGCGTAGTTGTCGACGACGAACATGTTCCCGAACGACTGCCGGGTGGTGCCGTCGACCGCGAGCCAGATGACCGCGCCCAGCGACGCGGCGGTGCCGAGCACCGCGATCGGGTTCACCAGCCGGACCCGCTCGCGGGGCAGGAACGGCTCGACCAGCAGCACCACGAACGTCGTGGCGAGCAGGATCAGCTCGGGGATGAGCGAGACCCAGTCGATGGTGGTCGGTGCAACCGTTGGCATCGCGGTCCTACCCGGTGAAGTACGACAGGAGGGCGTTCACGTCCGGCGTCGTGATGTTCCAGACGAGGAACGGCATGATCCCGAGGAGGAGGGTCATGAGCAGCAGCGGCAGCCACGTCCCCCACTCGATCACGCTCACGTCGGCCAGACCGGCCTTCAGCCAGCGGTCGGGCGCGGAGCCCATGTTGATCCGCTGCAGCATGTAGAGGAAGTAGCCGGCGGTGAGGACCGTCCCGACCGCGCCGAGGACCATCAGGACCCGGTAGAAGGTCAGCAGGCCGGCGTCGGCGAGGCCCGGCGCGGGTTGGAACGCGCTCAGAAGCGCGCCGAACTCGCCGGGGAAGCCCGCCAGGCCGGGCAGGCCGAGGGACGCGATCGAGACGTAGGTCAGGATCGCCGCCATCTTCGGCATGGTCTGCAGCGCCCCGCCGCCGATCGTGGCGATGTCGCGGGTGTGGTAGCGCTCCTTCATCGACCCGACGACGAAGAACAGCATCCCGGTGATCACCCCGTGGGCGATCATCCCGAAGATGCCGGCGTTGATGCCGACCGGCGTCAGGGTCGCGATGCCGAGCATGACGAAGCCCATGTGACCGACCGAGCTGAAGGCGATCAGGCGCTTCAGGTCGGTCTGGGCCATGCAGCACAGCGCGCCGTAGATGATCGCGATCACGCTGAGCACCGCGATGATCGGCGCGAAGTCCATCGCTCCGTTCGGGAGGATCGGGATGGCGATGCGGACGAACCCGTAGGTCCCCATCTTCAGCAGGATGCCCGCCAGCAGGACCGAGCCGACCGTCGGCGCTTCGGTGTGCGCGTCGGGCAGCCAGGTGTGGAACGGCCACATCGGCACCTTGATGGCGAAGCCGAGGAAGATGCCGAGGAAGGCGAGGCGCTCGAAGGTCAGGCCGAACTCGTTCGCCTGTCCGAACGCGATCAGCTCGGGGATGTCGAAGGTCCCGGCGGTGAACCGCAGCGCGAGGAACGCGACCAGCATGAACACCGAACCGAAGAGGGTGTAGAGGAAGAACTTGACCGCCGCGTACTCCCGGCGCGGGCCGCCCCACACGCCGATCATGAAGTACATCGGGACCAGGACCAGCTCCCAGAAGATGAAGAACAGGATCAGGTCGAAGGCGATGAAGGTCCCGGCCATGCCGGTCTGCAGCAGCAGCATCAGGGCGAGGAAGGCCTTGGGCTTCCCGGGCTCCTCGATGTGGTGGTAGGCGTAGACGCTGCAGAGGAACGTCAGCAGGTAGCTCAGCACGAACAGCGGCAGGCTGATCCCGTCGATGCCGATGTGGTACCGCGCCCCGACCGCGTCGATCCAGGGGATGTCGACCTCGTACTGCAGGCCGGCGGCGCCGAAGTCGTAGCCGGCGAGGATCCCGAGGGACAGCGCGAAGCCGATGATCGACACCACCAGCGCCACCGGCTTGGCGGACTCCTCCTGCGCCTTCGGGATCAGCGCGATGGCCGCTGCGCCGAGCAGCGGGGTGAAGAGCGTGAGCGTGATCGCCCAGTCAGACCAGAACATGATTCTCTGAGATCCTCTGTTGAGACGTCGGAGCCGCGGCTACGCGGCGGCGGCGAACAGGACGGCGAAGACGAACACCCCGATGAACATCGCACCGGCGTAGAACTGGACGTTGCCGGACTGGGCGAACTTGATCAGCCCGCCGGTCCAGCCGGCGCCGGTGCCGAGGCCGTTGACGGCCCCGTCGATGCCCTTCTGGTCCACCACCCGGTACAGGTTGCGGCCGAGGGCGGTCTGCGAGGCGCCGACCAGGTAGACGAACCGGTCGATGACCCGGTCGTTGATCCAGTAGGCGGCCGGGGCGACCCGGTCGCGGATCGTGTGCATGATCACGCCCGAGTACAGGTCGTCGAGGAAGTACTTGCGCTGCAGCACCGTGGTGACCAGGCCGAGGTTGTTGAACGGGTCCTCGGCCGGCGCGCGGTAGCGGCGGTACATCGCGTAGCCCGCCCCCAGGCCGAGGAGGGCCAGGGCCAGCGACGCGCCGGCGAGCCACAGGAAGAAGTGGGGCGGGTGGGTCACGAAGTACTCGAGGGACGGCATCGTCCACGCCGCGAAGGACACCGAGTGGGCGAAGTCGAACGGCAGGTTGATGAAGCCGATCAGCGCAGCCGGCACCGCGAGGAGGATCAGCGGCCACTTCATCGAGCCGGGTGACTCGTGCGGCGTGCTGACCGACCCGTCGGTGCTGTGGCCCGAACGTCCCCGGTAGGTGCCGAAGAACGTCATCGTGGTCGCGCGCGCCATGTAGAAGGCGGTGATGAACCCCCCGAGCAGGCCCAGGATCCAGACCAGGTTGCCGGTGTAGCCGCCCGCGTCGAGCGCGCCCGCGAGGACCTCGTCCTTCGACCAGAAGCCGGCGAGCGGGAACACCGCCGCCAGGGCGAGCGTGCCGATCGACCAGGTCACGAAGGTCACCGGCATGGACTTCCGCAGGCCGCCCATGTCCTCCATGTTGTTCGAGTGGACGGCGTGGATGACCGACCCGGACGCGAGGAACAGCAGGGCCTTGAAGAACCCGTGGGTGAAGAGGTGGAAGATCCCGGCGGTGTAGCTGAACGCGAGCGCCGCGACCATGTAGCCGAGCTGGGACACCGTCGAGTAGGCCAGCACCCGCTTGATGTCGTCCTGCACCAGCGCGAGGAGCCCCATCGAGAACAGCGTGATCGCGCCGATGACCGCGATCACCGCGAGGGCGGTGGCCGACAGCCGGTAGACGGGGTAGATCCGGGCGACCAGGAAGATCCCCGCGGTCACCATCGTCGCGGCGTGGATCAGCGCCGAGACCGGGGTCGGGCCCGCCATCGCGTCGGGCAGCCAGGTCTGGAGGGGGAACTGGGCGGACTTGCCGATCGCGCCGATGAACAGCGAGATCAGCCCGAAGGTGAGGAGCCCCTCGTCGAGGGGTGCGCCGCCCGCCTGCACCCCGTGGGTGGCGTCGTCGATGATCGTCGCGATGTTGAACGTCCCGAACTGGGCCCACAGGCTGACCACGCCGACCATCAGGCCGATGTCGCCGAACTTGGTGGTGAGGAACGCCTTCTGGGCGGCGGACTGGTTCTTCCGCCCCTCCCAGTAGAACCCGATCAACAGGAAGCTGCAGACCCCCACGAGCTCCCAGCCGACGAGCAGCTGCAGCATGTTGTTGGCGATGACCATGAGGAGCATGGACATCGTGAACAGGCTCAGGAGGGTGAAGTAGTAGGTGTACCGCGGCTCGCCATGCATGTAGCCGGTCGAGTAGATGTGCACCATCAGCGACACGAAGGTCACCAGCAGGAACATCATCGCGGCGAGGCCGTCGATGCGCTGGCCGGCCTCGAGCTCGAACCCGCCCCCGAGGGACCCGAGGGAGACGGAGTCCTCGTTCACGAAGCTCGAGATGCCCTCGGGGATCTCGATCGCCTCGCCGCCCTCCGCGGCCAGCTGCATGCCCTCGATGCCGGTGGCGGCCACCCGGACCCCGTCGAGGAACGAGGTCTCCTCCTCCGCGTGGTCGGCGTCACCGCCCCCCTCCTCGTTGAGGGCCGCCTCGAGGTCCGCGACGGCCTCCACGTTCGCCGTGAAGACCTCCACCGCGACGAAGGCGCTCAGGACGAAGGCGATCGCGAGCGCCGCGATGCCGAACTCGGCGCCCTTGCCCCGCATGTGCTTGCCGAAGAACAGGATGAGCACAGCCGACAGGGCCGGCAGCGCGGGGATCACCCATGCGTAGTCAGAGATCATGGTCCGTCGGCCTCAGTACTTCATCAGGTCGGCGTCGTCGATGTTGACCGTCGCGCGGTTGCGGTAGAGCAGCAGGATGATCGCGAGGCCCACGCCGACCTCGGCGGCGCCGATGGCGATCACGAACAACGCGAAGATCTGGCCGGTGAAGATGGCGTCGCCGGCTTCGGCGGCCAGAAGGCCGAAGGTCACGAGGTTCACGGTGACGGCGGCGAGCATCATCTCGACGCTCATCAGCACCAGCACCGCGTTGCGGCGGGCGAGCACGCCGTAGATGCCCGTGCAGAAGAGCAGGGCGGAGAACGTCAGCGGGAAGACGGCTTCCATCCCTACCGCTCCCCTGCCGTCACGCCGGTCGGGCGTCCGCCCTGGGGTCCGATCGCGCCCGGCTCGGCGTAGGTGTCGCCGGCGCGGACGGGGCCGGCCTCGGTGCGGTCGATGAAGTCCTCGTCGTCGGGCAGCGGCCCCTCCCCCTCCTCCTGCCGGGCGATGATCACCGCGCCGACGAGGGCGACGGTGAGCAGGAAGCCCATGGCGAGGAGCGGGAACGCCCACTCGACGTAGAGGAACTCCGCCAGCGACACCGTCGGGGTGACCGTCAGCGCCAGGCGGGTGTCGCCGAAGGAGGTGACGATCAGGACCATCAGGAAGGCGAACAGCGCGACGGACACGCCGAAGGCGAGCCGCTTGTTCTGCGAGTCGTCCCCGACCGGCCCGATCGGCGCCTTGGTCAGCATCAGCCCGAAGAGGATGAGGACGATCACGCCGCCGGCGTAGACGAGGACCTGGGTCCAGGCGAGGAACTCGGTCCCGAGCAGCAGGAACGTCCCGGCCGTGCCGAGCATGACGACGACCAGGCCCAGCGCGGAGTGCACCACGTTGGGGGAGGTCACCACGAAGATCCCCGCCGCGCCGGCGAGCACCAGCACGATCAGCATCCAGATGTCGGCCATCTCCACGGCTCAGCCCTCGCCCTCGGTCGACCCGTCGCCCCGCTCGGCGAGGATGCGCTTCTTCTCGGCCCGGACGTACGCGGCCTTCGCCGTCGCCCGGGCGACCCGCTCGGACTTGCCCTCGGCGACGAGGCGGTCGAAGACCTCCTGGTCGATCTGGGCCTCGACGTGGATGTCGTCCTCCGGGCGCTTCTTGACCGCGGTGGCGGCACCGGCTCCCTCCGCGGCGGCGCCGGCCTGGGCAGCCGGTGCGGCGGCGACCTTGGCGGCGCTCTGCGCGGCCTTCTTGCGGGCAGCGTCGAGTCCTTGCTTGATCTCGGTGGGCAGCTCCGCGCCGTACTCGAGCTCCACCGGCGGGGGCACGGTGTCCATCCACGTGCGGAGCTGGGACTTCTCGTGGGTGAGCTCGGCGATGGTCAGCGTGGAGTACTCGAACTCCGGCGACCAGAACAGCGCGTCGAAGGGGCAGACCTCCACGCAGATCCCGCAGTACATGCACAGCGCGAAGTCGATCGCGAAGCGGTCGAGGATGTTCCGGGTCCGGGCTCGGCCGCCGTCCTTGGGCGGCACCGTCTCCTTGTGGGAGTCGATGTAGATGCACCAGTCCGGGCACTCGCGGGCGCAGAGCATGCAGACCGTGCAGTTCTCCTCCATCAGCGCGATGACCCCCCGCGTGCGCGGGGGCAGGTCGGGCTTGACGTGGGGGTACTGCTGCGTCGTCGGCTTGGTGAACAGGGTCTTCAGCGTGACGCCGAGCCCCTTCAGCAGGCCGATCGACGGCGGTCCGGAGCGGGCCGGCTCGACGGGCTCGGGCGGCTTGGTCGGTGAGGTGGGTGTCGACATCGTTAGGCGACCACCTTGAAGACGGCGATGGCGATGAGCTGGAAGATCGCGAGCGGGATCAGGACGGTCCAGGCCAGGCGCTGAAGCTGGTCCTCGCGCATCCGCGGGTACGTCGAGCGCAGCCACGTCATGACGAACACCAGGCCGAGGATCTTGGCGAGCGAGATGACCAGCCCGAGGAGGTTGGCGAGGAGCGCGTTGTCCGGCAGCGGCACGCCGGGCCACAGGTACCAGCCGCCGAGGAACATGACGGTGATCAGCGCCGAGTAGACGACCATCCCCGCGTACTCGCTCAGCAGGAAGAAGGCGAAGCGCAGACCCGAGTACTCCGTCATGTGGCCGGCGATGACCTCGGAGTCGGCGATCGGGATGTCGAAGGGCGTGCGGTTCAGCTCCGCCAGGGCGGCGATGGAGAACAGCAGCAGCCCGATCGCCTGGGGGACGGCGTAGGGGACCGGGATCCCGAAGGCGGTGAAGTCGTGCTGGGCCTCGACGATGCCGACCAGCGACATCGTGCCGGCCTGCATCACGACGCCGGCCGCGGCGATGAAGAGCGGGATCTCGTAGGCGATCAGCTGGGCGGCCTCGCGGATCCCGCCGATCAGGGAGTACTTCGACGCCGACGCCCAGGCGGCCATCATGATCCCGACGGTGGAGACCGACGAGATCGCGAGGGCGGCGAACAGGCCGATGTCGAAGTCCTCGGCGAACCCGCCGGGCGACAGCGGCAGCACGAGGATCATCAGCAGCGTGGGGACCAGCACCACGCCGGGCGCGGCGGCGAAGACCCGCCGGTCGGCCGCCGCCGGGATGATGTCCTCCTTCTGGATGAACTTGATGCCGTCGGCCACGAGCTGGAGCGCGCCGTAGGGGCCGGCCTCCATCGGGCCGAGGCGGTTCTGCATGAAGCCGAGGACCTTGTGCTCCTGGTAGCCCGCCACGAGCGGGACGACCAGGAAGAAGCCGACGACCGCGACCAGCTTCAGGACGAGGGACAGCCAGAAGCTGTCCAGGGCGAAGACCGATTCCATCGCCGCCCCTACCGGTCCACGTCGCCGACGACGAAGAACACCGAGCCGAGGATCGCGATCATGTCCGCGAGGAGCTGGCCCTCGAGCAGCCACGACACGGCCTGGATGTTCGAGAAGGACGGGGTGCGCATCTTCAGCCGCCACGGGGTCTTCTGGCCGTCCGAGACCAGGTAGTAGCCGCCCTGGCCGAGGGGGTTCTCGGTCCGCACGTAGATCTCGCCCTCGGGGGCCTTGACGATCTTCGGCAACTTGACGTTGACGGGACCCGCCGGGATGCCGTCGTGCACCTGCTCGATGATGTGCACGCTGGCCTTCATCCGCTCGATCAGCATCCTGAAGCGGTCGAAGGAGTCGCCTCGGCTGCCGACCGGGACCGGCACGTGGACCTTGTCGTAGGCCATGTACGGGGCGGAGACCCGGGCGTCCTCGGCGATGCCGGTCGACTGGAGCATGATGCCGCTGACCCCGAAGTCGAGGGCGACGTCCTGGGGCAGCTCGCCGACGCCCTTGGTGCGGGCGATGAAGATCTCGTTGCCGAGCAGCAGGTCCTCGTACTGGGCGATGCAGGTCTTCATGCGTTCGGCCATGTCCGCGCTGGCGGCCAGGAACCCGCGGGGCAGATCCTCCTTCAGCCCGCCGACCCGGGTGTAGCTGAAGTGCAGCCGCCCGCCGGTGGCGGACTCCATGATGTTCTGGATGTCCTCGCGCTCGCGCACCGTGTAGAACATCGGCGTCAGCGCCCCGAGCTCGAGGGCGTAGGAGCCGAGCATCAGCAGGTGGTTCAGGATCCGGTTCCACTCGCACATGAGGACGCGGATCCACTGGGCCCGCTCGGGGACCTCGAGCTCCATCATCCGCTCGACGGCGATCGCGACGCCGACCTCGTTGCAGAACGCGCTCAGCCAGTCGTGGCGGTTGACCAGCGCCATGATCTGGCGGTAGTCCCGGTCCTCGGCCAGCTTCTCGAACCCGCGGTGCATGTAGCCGATGACCGGCTGGGCCTTGATGATCTTCTCGCCGTCGAGGTCGATCACCAGCCGCAGGACGCCGTGGGTCGCCGGGTGCGCCGGGCCGACGTTGAGGTTCATCGACGTCGTGTCGATCTCCCCACCGCGGAACTCGACGAGCATCCCCTCGGCGGGGCCGCCCGGCATCACCGGGGCGTCGGGTCGTGCGAGGGTCTCACTCACGGTCGTGGTCCTCCTCGGGCTCTGCGGTGGGTGGTGCCGCCGCATCGGGGTCGGTCGCGTCGGCCGCATCGGGGGCGGAGGCGTCCCGGACGTCGTCGTCGGTGCCGCTGGAGCCGACGGGGTGGTCGTGGCGGGTGGAGTCGGCGAAGGCGCCGGTGCCGCCTTCGGGGCCCACGCCGGCCTGCTCGCGGCTGGCCGCGTCCTCTGCGGTCGGCTCGTCCGACACCTCGGTTCGGGCCGTCGACTCCTCGAGGTCGTGGGTGCCCTCGCGCTCGACGCCGGGCGTGCCGCTGTCCTGGGCGGGACCGCCCTTCGACATCGCCTCCTCGGCGACCGGGTCGCGGTCCGGCTCGCCGGAACCGGGCTGTTCGCCGGGGGCGAGCTCCTGGCCCGCCGTCTGCCCGGCGGCGGCGTCCTTCGCGACCGCCGTGTCGGCGATCTTGGACGCGCCCTCGGGGGTGGTGGGGTCGGGGGTGTGGGCTGACGTGGCCTCGCCCGCCGCGGCCTGCGCGGCCTCGCGGGCCGACCCGGGCTCGGCGTCGTCCACCGCGGCGGCCGTGGGAGCGGGACCCGCCTCGGCGTCGGGTGCGGGCTCGTCGGGTGTGCCCTCGGCGGCCTGCGCCGCCGCTTTCTCCTCGGCCTTGCGCTTGCGCGCCTCCGCGGCCTTGGCCTTGGCGCGCTCGGCCTTGGCCTTCGCGGCGGCCGCGCGGTCGCTCGGGTCGTCGCCGGGGACGGGTGCGGCGCCGTGCGCCGGCGCCGCCTCGGAGCCGCCCTCGGCCTCGCCGGGCTCGCCCGGCTCCTTCGCACCCGGCCACGGCTTGACGACCCGGCTCGACAGCTTGAACTCCTTGCGGAGGGGCCAGCCCTCGAAGTTCTCGACGGTCAGGATGCGCGGCAGCAGGCCGGGGTGGCCCTCGAAGACGATGCCGAACATGTCGTAGGCCTCGCGCTCGTGCCAGTTGGCACCGCGGTAGACGTCGGCGATCGACGGCAGCCGCGGCTCGTCGCGGCCCCCGGGGACCATGACCTTCACGACGACCCCGCGCCGGCTGACGTGGTCGTACATCCGCGCGATGACGCTGAAGCCCTCCTCACGCTCGTCGATGGCGCTGAGGAAGTCGAAGAAGGCCATGCCGAGGTCGTGCTTGCAGTACCGCACGACCTCCGGGTAGGCCTCCGGCGTCACCCGGACGATGAGCTCGTCGTAGGTGAGGTCCGCGGACAGGACCCGCTCGCCCAGCTCCTCGCGGAACTGGGCGGCCAACGCCTCGAGGGGCGCGTCCGCAGGCGTCGTGGGTGCGCTCATGCGGGATCCGAGGCCGGGTGCCGGGTCGGGTCGCCGCCGCCGACCACGATCGGGTTCCGCCCGCCTCCCGGCGGGACGGGCTGGCGCGAGTCGCGGTCCGCGTACCGGTCCTTCAGGGACTCCTGCTGGATCATCTCCTGCAGGTGGACGATGCCCTCGATCAGCGCCTCGGGGCGCGGGGGGCACCCGGGCACGTACACGTCGACGGGGATGATCTGGTCGACGCCCTTGGTCACCGAGTAGGAGTCCCAGTAGGGCCCGCCGCAGTTCGAGCAGGACCCGAAGCTGATCACGTACTTCGGCTCGGGCATCTGGTCGTACAGCCGCTTGATGGCCGGGGCCATCTTGTCGGTCAGCGTGCCGGCCACGATCATCAGGTCGGCTTGGCGGGGAGCGTGGGCGAAGGGGATGACGCCCAGGCGGATGAAGTCGTGCCGGGCGGTCGACGCGGCGATGAACTCGATCGCGCAGCAGGCCAACCCGAAGTTGTAGACCCACAACGAGTACTTGCGCCCCCAGTTCAGGACGAACCGGAGCGGCTTCGGAACCTCTACCTGGTCGCTCAGACCCACTTCAGCACACCCTTCTTCAGCTCGTATGGGAGCGTGACGGTCACGAAGAACAGGAAGACCAGCATCACGCCCAGGACGAAGCCCTGGTCATCTCCCGCCTGCTCGAGGTAGACGGCCCAGGGGAACACGAACAGCGTCTCCACGTCGAAGATGACGAACATGAACGCGAACATGTAGTAGCGGATGTTCGTCTGCGACCAGCCGAAGCCCACGGGGTCGATGCCCGACTCGAACGCGATCGGCTTCTCGCCGTACCGGCCGTACGCCCGGCTCGGGCTGACCAGGCGGCCGAGCAGGAACGCGATCGCGACCAGCGCGATCCCGGCGACCAGCAAGGCCACGAGGGTTCCGTACGCCTGGTAGTACTCGGACATGGTTCTCCTGGGGCGGGGCCCTCGGTTGGCGGCCTGAGCATCTGGCTGGCCTGACGTTCCCGTGCCGGGTGCTCCACCCGGACGCGGACGTGGGAACGCAGGGGCTGCGGGTGGGTCAGTCTACGAAACGGGTCGGAACCTTGCCGAATCTTGACCGGACGCCGTGCCGCCGAGGTGACCAACGATCCGGGTGCCGCACCACCCGGCCTGCCCACCACCGCCCGCGCTAGCGTGGTCAGGTGCCGGGCGGGGCGTCAAGGTCCCGTCCGCCCTCCCCCACCACCCCTCCCCCGCCGATGCACCCCCGCCACCCGCGAGCCGTCCCGCTGCTGAGCGCGGCGATCGTGGTGCTGCTCGCCCTCGGCGTGTCGATGGCCGCGGCCGCACCCTCGCCCCCGGTGCTGGTCGGCGACGTCGTCGACAAGGACGCGGCAGGCGTGCGCCAGGCCACGATGGCGGAGGTGGCGGAGTGGGCCGCGCCGCCAGCACCTCCGGGGCCCGTCCAGGCGCCGTCCCCGGATGTCCCGCCGACGGCCACGCCGACGCCGGTCCCGGCGCCGACGGCGGACGTGGCCGTGCCGGCCGATCCGGTCACGCCGGGCGGGCCGACGTTCCCCGCCCGGATCCGGGGCGTGTGGGTGCACGTGCTGGACGACGTCCTGCTGACGCGCGGATCCATCGCGCGGATGCTCGACGACGTGGTCGCAGCCGGCGGCAACACCGTCGTGGTGGAGGTCGCGCGGCGCTACGACGCCTACTACGACTCGGACGTCCTGCCCCGGGCGGCCGACCAGGGCTTCGAGCCCGGGCTCGACGTGCTCGCCGAGGTGGTCGCCGAAGGGCACGAGCGGGGGTTGAGCGTCCACGCCTGGTACACCGCGATGCCGGCCTGGACGCCGGAGACGGCGAAGAACCCGGACGCGCCGGTCCACTGGATCCGCGCCCAGCACGGGCCCGACGCACCGCTCGAGGACCGCTGGCTGACCTACACCGCCGACGGCCAGCCGGGTGACTACCTGGACCCGGGCCACCCGGCGGTCCAGGAGCTCGTGGTCGCCACCGCCGCCGAGCTGGCCCGCTATGGCGTCGATGCGGTGCACCTCGACTACCTCCGCTACCCGGGGGCTGAGTACGGCTACAACCCCACCGCCCTCGGCCGCTTCCAGGCCGAGACCGGCCGGACCGACGTCCCCGCCCCCGACGACCCGCAGTTCAGCGACTGGCGCCGCCGCCAGACCACCGACATCCTCGTCCGGATCCGCCAGGCGGTGCAGGCGGTCGACCCCACGGTCGGGATCTCGGCAGCGCTGATCGCGTGGGGCGACGGTCCGGTGGACGGCCGGGCGTTCGAGTCGACCCCGGCGTACACCCAGGTCTTCCAGCCGTGGCACCAGTGGGTGGGGGCCGGGCTGATCGACGTCGCCATGCCGATGCTGTACTTCCGCGAGAGCCGCCACGCCGCGTACCACCGGCACTGGATGTCCTACGTCGCGGGTCTGCGCCAGGCCACCGGGGTCATGGCCGCCCCCGGCCACGGGTCGTGGCTGAACACCGTGCCGGAGTCGCTGACCCAGCTCGAGGCCGCCGCACCGTTCGTCGACGGCGAGGTGCTGTTCAGCTACACCGAGAACGCCGCAGGCGAGGACCCGCGTGCGCTGCTGCCAGCGCTCGGCGGAGGGCTCTGGGGGTCCTAGCTCCCCGCCGGGTCCTCACCCGGTGCGCGCCGAGCCGCCGCATCGTCCTGGGCGCGTGTCCCCGTGCGTGTGGGGCGTGCGTGTGGCACCGTGCTCCCCCGTCCCGCGCCTGCGATCGTCAGGTCCCCCTGGCGGGGAGGCGGCCACTGCACGGCGTCCGGTCTCCCACGCCACCAGCTGCCCGTTCTCCCGTGCCGACGTGCGAGCAACTGCACGGCGTCCGGGTCCCCACATCCCCACCCCCACCTCCTCCGGTGCTGGTGGGGCGACGACTGCACATCGTCAGGGAGGGTGCCGGACGGCGTGCAGTCGGGCCCGGCCGGTCACCCGACGACGTGCAGTCGGGCCCGTCGCGGGGCTGAGGTGCCCCCTTGCGGGCGACCCCGGCACGTCTCGCCAGCACCGTCAGCGGTCAGCACCGCTCGCGACTTGGTGGATCCGCCGCCCATCTGCGCCGGATCCACCAACTCGTCCGTGGCTCAGGGTGTCTCGGTGTACAGCTCCTGCACGGTGCGGGGGTCCTCGCCGCTCAGGTCGACGACGGTCGCGGCCACGAGGTCGTCGACGCCGACGCCGGCGCGGTCCGCCGCCGCGTCGATGGCGTCGCTCAGCAGGCGGTGCGCCTCGACGAGGTCGAAGCGCCAGACGTCCCCCTCCCGCTCGAAGCGCCACCGCTGCGGCGTCGGCGCGCTCGTGGCCGGGTCGGTCACCACGCCGAACGCGACGTCGTCACGGACCGGGCTGATGTCCCCGAGGTCCCCCAGGGAGCGGTCCTGGCCGGCGAGGCCCGCCTCGACGAGGTTCTCGTAGGGGTCGTCGCCCTCGAGCAGCTCGGGGCGCAGGCGGTAGGTCAGCACCAGCAGCTGGTCGGCGGCGGGCAGGTCGCGGACCGTCGCCTCGTCAGCGGTCTCGGCCAGCTCGGCGACGCGGGCCATGGCCTCGACCGACCCCTCGTCGAGGGCCCCCAGCACCGCACCGGCATCCCCCTGCACCACCCCGCTGCGGTAGGTCGCGAAGGTGGCGCTGACCTCGCCGACGAGCTCGGGATCGGCGGTGGGGGTGGCGGCCACCTGGGGCACGGACGGCTCCTCGCCGCCGCACGCGGCCACACCCAGGGCCAGGGCGATGACGAGCACCCACCCGGCCGGCCTCTCCCGGACAACCATCGCGCACGACTGTAGCGGTGGGGGACGTGCCCCCGTGCACGCCCGGCCCCTGCCCCCGACCCCACGTGCACGCCCGGACCGGAGCGGGTAGGCACCCCTCGAGCAGACGCGGAGGAGGAGCAGCAGCGGACATGGCAGACGATGACGAGCACGGCGGTGGCGGTGCGGGCGGCCCGCAGGTGGGCTCCCGCTTCGAGGCGTTCCGGGATCTCGCGCGGGCTCGGGCGGAGGGCCAGCACGTCGCCCTCCCCCGCCACCTGTCCGGGCACGACCGGCGGCTGCACGTCCGCCAGACGCTGCGGGAGGACCACACCGAGCGGATCGCGACCTCCTCGGACGACGCCGAGGCCAAGTTCGAGAAGCTGGCCGGATCCCTCTACTCGTTCTTCCGGGGCACCAGCCTGCTGTTCTACCGGGACATCGCCGGCGAGGACGCGTGGATGCCGACGGTGCTGACCCTGGGCGACGTCCACCCGGAGAACTTCGGAGTGATGCCGAGCGCCGACGACGTCCCGATCTTCGGGGTCAACGACTTCGACGAGGCCTACTACGCGCCGTTCACCTGGGACCTCAAGCGGGGAGCGGTCGGGTTCATGATCGGCGCCGAGGTCGAGGGCGGGAAGGGCCGCAAGAAGCGGCGGAAGATCGCCCGCCGGTTCGTGCGCGGCTACATCGACGGGATCGAGGGGTTCTCCACCGACGGGGGCGAGCAGGAGCGCCAGTTGCGCCTGGACACCGCCCCGCCCCTGATCGCCGACCTGATCGCGGACGCGCTGCAGGACCGCTCGGAGTGGCTGGCCTCAGACCACCAGGACGAGTACCGGCGCGGGTTCCGCAACGACGACGACGAGCTGGTCAAGGTCACCAGCCGGACCGAGGAGTTCCAGGAGGTGCTCCACCGGCTGGTCGCCGACAACGACATCGACGTGCCGGCCCGGGCCGGCGAGCTGCGGGTCAAGGACGTCGCGATGCGCCGTGGTGCGGGGACCGCGTCCCTCGGCCTGGCGCGCTACTACCTGATGGTGGAGGGGCCGCTGGCGGACGGCACGGACGACCTGATCATCGAGCTCAAGCAGGCCCGCCGATCGGCGCTCGCCGGGTTGGTCCCGCCGACCGAGCTGGGCATCGACGCCTCCGAGCAGGGCCACGGCGCCAGGATCGCCCACGCCCAGGGCGTGCAGCTGGTCCGCGGCGACGTGTTCTACGGCCACGTCGACTTCGAGGGGCGCAGCTTCATGAGCCGGGAGCGCGCCCCGTACCGCGAGGACATCGACCTCGACGACCTGTCGACCTCGGAGTGGAAGGACTACGCGGAGATCTGCGGCCGCACCCTGGCCCACGCCCACGCGATGAGCGACGACACCGGCGAGGTGGACCACGACGTCGAGCCGGCGATCCTGGCGGCGATCAGCCCCCGCGAGCTGTTCGTCGACGACATCATCCGCTTCGCGGAGGAGGCGACCGACCGCATCCGCCGCGACCACGAGCACTTCCGGGCCGACCACGCCCTCGGGGCGTTCCGCACCATCGACGTGGTCTACCGGTAGCGGGAGCACGCCGGTCACGCGCGCCGACGCTCAGATCTGAGCCGCGGCCACGCCCGCGGAACCAGCTCTCAGATCACAGAGCACGACCATGCGCGCCGGCGCTCAGATCCGAGCCGTGGCCGCACCGGCAGAACCGCCCCTCAGATCTGGGGGCACGGTCGCACGGTCCACCACCACCACGCGCGCCGGACCCCGACCCTCAGCCGGCGCGGTCGGCGGCGTAGTCGGTGAGGTAGACCAGGCCGTCGAGGACCGCGTCGTACGCCGGCGCCAGGTCCAGCCCCTCCAGCGCCTCCTTCGCCTTCGCGGCCTCGGCGCGGGCCAGGCGGCGGGCGGACTCGAGCCCCTCGTGGCCGCGCAGCACCTCGAGGGCCTTGACCACGTTGGCCTCCGTCGGGTCGGCGAGCAGCCCGGCGAGCGGGGAGTCGGCCCCCTCGACCTCGAGGGCGAGCAGCACCGGCATGGTGTGGACGCCCTCGCGGAGGTCCGTCCCCGGCACCTTGCCCGAGTCGCTGGACGGCGAGGCGATGTCGAGCACGTCATCGGCCAGCTGGAACGCATAGCCGAGGTGGTGGCCGAAGCGGGTCAGCGCCTCCACCGCCGACGGCGCCTGCCCGCTGAGCAGCGCCCCGAGCCGGCAGGACGACCGGATGAGGGACGCCGTCTTGCCGTCGATCACGTCCAGGTAGTGCGCCCGGTCGGGCTCGATCCGGCGGGCGCCGTGCACCGCGGCGTCGAGCGACCCCTGGACCTCGAGGATCTGCCCCTCGGTCAGCTCGGTGATCGTCCGCGCCATGATGCGGGTCACCTCCACCCCGAGGGTCGCGGACAGCTCCGAGGCCCGGGCCAGCAGGAAGTCGCCGGTCAGGATCGCGACGGTGTTCGACCACTTGACGTGGCTCGACGCGATGCCGCGGCGGGTGTCGGCCGCGTCGATCACGTCGTCGTGGTACAGCGTCGACAGGTGCACCAGCTCGACGATGACACCGGCGGACACCAGGTCGGGATGGGTCGGCTGGGCACCGCCGGCCATGCCGCACAGCATCACCAGCATCGGCCGGAACCGCTTGCCGCCCGCGTCGGAGAGGTAGTGCGCGGCGTCGTCGACCAGCGGGTTCGCGCTGATGACCGTCTCGCGCATCTGCGCCTCGACGGCCAGCAGCCCGGGTCGGAGGTCGACGCCGCGCTCGGCCCCACGCGCGGTGAGGTCCTCCAAGGCCTGCCCGGAGATCGCCATCAGGACGCGAACGTACCTGCCTGCTCCGCCAGGCTCACGATCACGCCGGGCACCACGCCGAGGACCACGACGACCGCTGCGGCGATGCCGAGGCCGGCCATCGCCGGTCCGGAGTGGGTCGGGTCGGCCAGCGAGCGGGACAGCTCGGTCTCCTCCTCGACGAACATCGACGCGAGGATCCGCAGGTAGAAGAAGCCGGCGATCACGCTCGACACGACGGCGACGCCGACCAGGGCGTACTGGCCCGCCTCGATGCCGGCGCGGAACACCGCGAACTTGGCGGTGAACCCGGCGGTGCCCGGGATGCCGGCGAGGGCCAGCAGGAACAGGCCCATCGCCATGGAGGGGCCGGGGTAGCGCCGACCGAGCCCGCGCAGGTCGTCGAGGGTGAGGACCTTCCGGACCCGGCGCTCGAACAGCGCGACGACGCCGAAGGAGCCGATCGACATGAACGTGTAGATCAGCAGGTACAGCAGCATCGCGCTGACGGCCTCGCGGCCGACGCGGTCCGAGCCCGACCCGAGCGACACCAGCCCGATGGCGACGTAGCCGGCGTGGGCGATGGCGGAGTAGGCCAGGATCCGCTTGACGTCGCGCTGCACGACGGCGAGCACCGCCCCGCCGAGCATCGTGACGACGGCCATGCCGGTCACGACCGGTCCCCAGGTCAGCTCGAGGGGGGCGAGGGCGCCGACGAACACGCGGATGAACGCGGCGAACGCCGCGGCCTTCGTCGCCGCGGCCATGAAGCCGGTGACCGGCGTCGGGGCGCCCTGGTAGACGTCGGGGGTCCAGAAGTGGAACGGGACCAGCGCGGTCTTGAAGCCGAAGCCGACGAGCATCAGCACCAGCGCGGCGATGACGATCCCCGTCGGGGTCGACAGCGACGACAGCGCGGCGCCGACCTCGGGGATGTTCGTCGAGCCGGTCACCCCGTAGGTGAGGGCGATGCCGTAGAGCAGGATCGCGGAGGAGAAGGCGCCCAGCAGGAAGTACTTGAGCGCGGACTCCTGGGAGACGAGGTCCCGCTTGGCGAAGCCGCTCAGGATGTACAGGGCCAGCGACAGGATCTCGATGGCGATGAAGACCATGATCAGGTCGTTCGCCGACCCGAGGAGGGTCATGCCGGTCGCCGCGAACATCAGCAGCGGGTAGAGCTCGCCGCGGTGGATCTGGCGGTCCTCGAAGTAGGCGAAGCCGATCGGGATCGCCGCCATGCCGGCGAGGCACACGGTGAACCGGGTGAACAGCGCCACGCCGTCCATCGCGACCATGCCGCCGAGGAAGCTGTCGGTGCCGACGAACAGCTGCTGGGGATCGGCGGAGGAGGCGAGGAGCCCGTCGTAGACCGTCCACTGCCAGATGCTGACGCCGAGCGCCGCGGTGAACCCGAGGAAGGCGAGGATCGCCCCGAGCGTGCGGGGCCGGTCCTGCCACAGCCCGGTCAGGGCGAACTGCAGGACGGCGCCCAGCGCGACCAGGCCGGCCAGCAGCGGGACCTGGCTGTCGGGGTCGCCGGAGTTCTGCCAGAACGCGATCCCGCAGCACGCGAGGATCACGCCGCCGATCAGGAACGACGCCTGCAGCTTGTCCTTGCCGGCGGTGTCGAGCAGCAGGGCGAGCAGGCCGACGCCGAAGAGCACCAGCTCGGGGCTCAGCGCCCCCCACGGGAAGTCGGGGATGGTCACGCCCCCGCCGATCTGTGCGAGTAGGACGGTCACTCAGATGCCTCCGAGACGTCGTCACCGGCACCCGCGGCGGCGAGGTCGGCCTCCACCTGGGTCAGGACCTGCTCGACCGACGGGGTGACGCGGTCGTACAGCGGCTTGGGGTACAGCCCGATCACCAGCATGAGGACGAGGAGCGGCGCGACGACGGCCACCTCGCGCGGGGTCAGGTCGGTCATGGTCGCGGCGTGCCCACCGACCGGTCCGTGGAACATCCGCTGGTAGGCCCACAGCAGGTACAGCGCGGCGAAGATCACGCCGAAGGCGGCGGCGACCGCCGCCCACGGCACGGTCTGGTAGGTGCCGATGAGGATCGGGAACTCGCCGACGAAGCCGTTCAGGCCGGGCAGGGCGATGGACGACATGACGGCGAACAGGAACAGCCCGCCGAACACCGGCGTCGACTTCATGAGGCCCGAGTAGTCGGCGATCATCCGCGAGTGCGTCCGCTCGTACATGAACCCGATGAGCAGGAACAGGCACCCGGTGGTCAGGCCGTGGTTGACCATCTGCACCACCGCGCCGCCGGCCGCGGTCGGCTGCAGCGCGAAGATGCCGATCGCCACGAACCCGAGGTGGGCGACGGACGAGTACGCGACGAGCCGCTTGACGTCGGTCTGCACCATGGCGACCAGCGCCCCGTAGAGGACGCCGATGACACCAGCCGCGAGGATCGGGCCGGCGTACAGCTCGGTGGCCTCGGGGAACAGCGGCAGGTTGAAGCGCAGGAAGCCGTAGCCGCCGATCTTCAGCATGACCGCCGCCAGGACCACCGAGCCGACCGTCGGCGCCTCGGTGTGGGCGTCCGGCAGCCAGGTGTGGAGGGGGAAGAGCGGCAACTTGATCGCGAAGGCGATGAAGAAGGTCCAGAACAGCCAGATCTGCTCGGTCCGCGTCAGGTCGAGGGCCATGATCGCGTCGTAGTCGAACGTCCCGCCGGCGGAGAAGCTCAGGTACAGGATCCCGAGCAGCATGAACAGGCCGCCGACCAGCGTGTACAGGAAGAACTTGACCGACGCGTAGCGGCGGTTGGCCCCGCCCCACACGCCGATGAGCGCGTACATCGGGACCAGCATGACCTCGAAGAACACGTAGAAGAGCAGCAGGTCGAGGCCGAGGAACACCCCGATCAGCGCCGACTCGAGGGTCAGCAGCGCCAGGTGGAAGCCCTTGGCCCGCTCGGTCTGCTCCCAGGCCGCGAGGACGACGAGCGGCATGATCACCGCGGTCAGCACCACCAGCAGCAGGCTGATCCCGTCGACGCCGAGGCGGTAGGTGATGCCCCACTGGGGGATCCACTCGACGGACTCCTCCAGCTGGAAGCCGGCCTCGCCGACCTGGAACTGGACGACCAGGACCACGGCCAGCACGAGGGTGACGACGGTCCCGGCGAGGGAGACGAGGCGGAGCTGCGCGGTGTCGCGGGGGCTGAGGAGGGCGAGGACGACCGCGAACGCCGCGGGCACGGCGATCAGCGCGGTCAGCAGTCCGACGTCCACGGTCTACGAACCTCCCAGGTAGGCCGCGGCGACCAGGACGCCGAGGAACGCGGTGCCGGCGAGGATGCCGAGGGCGTAGGACCGGACGTAGCCGGTCTGCGTGCGGCGCAGCAACCCGGCGACGCCGCGGGTCAGGCCGGCGGCGCCGTTGACCAGGCCATCGATCCCCCCGCGGTCGGCGCGGGCGAAGCCCCTGGCGAGCGCACCGCCGCTGCGGACGGTGACGAGCTCGTAGGCCTCGTCGACGTAGAACTTGCGGCGGGCGATGCCGACCAGGCCGGCGCCGGTCCCGACGGTCCCCATGTCGACCGCGCGGTACATGAAGAAGGCCCCGACGACGCCGACCGCGAACGCCGCGAGCGCAGCCGGCACGTGCAGGCCGACCGGGATCCAGGTCTCGACGTGCTCGAACGGCGCGACCGTGCCGGCCAGCCACCCGTGCAGCCAGCCGTCCTCCGGGCTGAGGTTGATCACCCCGCCGACGGCCGACAGCACCGCGAGGACGCCGAGGGGGAGGGTCATCGACAGCGGCGACTCGTGCGGGTGGACGCCGTCCGGCCAGCGCCGGTCGCCCAGGAAGATCAGCATGAACCACCGGGTCATGTAGAAGGCGGTGAGCGCGGCGACCCCGATGCCGAGGATCCAGATCAGCTCCCCGCCGGCGGTCTCGGCCGCCGACGCGAGGATCTCCTCCTTCGAGAAGTAGCCGCTGAGGAACGGGAAGCCGGCGATGGCGAGGACGGCCACGAACGACGTGATCGCCGTGATCGGCAGCTTCCGGGCCAGCCCGCCCATCAGCCGGATGTCGGTCTCGTCGGCCATGGCGTGCATGACCGAGCCGGCGGCCAGGAAGAGCAGGGCCTTGAAGAAGCCGTGGGTCAGCAGGTGGAAGATGCCGGCGGTGTGGTCGCCGACGCCGACGCCGATGAACATGTAGCCGAGTTGGCTGACCGTCGAGTAGGCCAGGATCTTCTTCAGGTCGACCTGCGCGCAGGCGATCGCCGCCGCGACGAACGCGGTCGCGCCGCCCACCCAGGCGACGACCAAGCCGACGTCGAAGGTCGCGGCGGCGGCCTCGAACAGCGGCGACGAGCGGGCGATCAGGTAGACGCCCGCAGTAACCATCGTGGCGGCGTGGATCAGCGCCGAGACCGGCGTCGGGCCGGCCATCGCGTCGGGCAGCCAGACGTACAGCGGGATCTGGGCGCTCTTGCCGGTCGCGCCGACCAGCAGCAGCAGGCAGACGGCGACCAGGGTGCCGCCGGCGGCGGTGCCGACCTGGGGCAGGACCTCGTCGAAGCTCAGCGACCCGAACGTCGCGAACAGGACGAACATCGCGATCATGAACCCGACGTCGCCGATGCGGTTCGTGACGAAGGCCTTCTTCGCCGCGGCGGCGTACTCGCGCTTCTCGAACCAGAAGCCGATCAGCAGGTAGGAGCTGAGCCCGACCAGCTCCCACCCGACGAAGAGGGTGAGGAAGCTCGCGCCCAGGACCAGGACCAGCATCGAGGCGGCGAAGAGGTTGAGGTACGCGAAGAACCGCTCGTACCGCTCGTCGTGGGCCATGTAGCCCAGCGAGTAGATGTGGACCAGCAGCCCCACGCCGGTGACCAGCAACAGCATGACCGCGCTGAGCGGGTCGACCAGCAGCGACCAGTCGACGGTGAACCCGGCGATGTCGAGCCACTGCGCGACCTCGACCACGAAGGTCCGGTCGCCCTCGGGCTGGCCCGACAGGTGGAGGAAGATGAGGACGGCGTGGGTCAGGGCGTAGCCCATCGCGCCGATGGCCAGCCCGGAGGACAGCCGGCCGAGGCGGCGGCCGGCGATCAGCAGGATGCCGGCCATGACCGCCGGCACGACCGGGATGAGCCAGGCCAGGTCGATCGCGGCGACGCCGGCGTCGGTGATGACGTGGCTGAACGGCTCGGCGCCACCCTCGGCGGCCAGGACCAGTGCGGAGGTGCCCATCACGCGCGCAGCCTGTCGGCGTCGTCGGCGTCGATCGAGGCGCGCAGCCTGAAGAGGTTCACGATCAGGGCGAGGCCGACGGTGACCTCGGCGGCGGCGACCACCATCACGAAGAAGCTGAGCACCTGCCCGTCGAGGTTGCCGTTGAGGCGGCTGAACGCGACCAGGGTCAGGTTGACCGCGTTCAGCATGAGCTCGATGCACATGAAGATCACGATCAGGTTCCGGCGGATCAGCACGCCGACCACGCCGATGGAGAACAGAGCGGCGGCCAGCAGCAGGTAGTACCCGGCCGGGATGCCGGCTTCGGGGCTCACGTGGCCTCCTCGTCTGTCGACGTCGGGTCGTCCGCGCCGTCGGGCGCGGGTGTGGTGGTGTGGACCAGCTCGGGGGTCGAGCCCGGGGGCTCGGCCTCGCCGACGTCGACCAGGTCGGCCAGGGAGTCGGTCCGGCGCCCCAGCACCATCGCACCGATCGCGGCGATGACCAGCAGGACGCTGGTCACCTCGAAGGGCCACACGTAGTCGGTGAACAGCAGGCGGCCGATGCCCTGCACGTTCCCGCCTGACTCCGCCGCGTTGACCTCTTCGAGGCCGGCGCACGGCTGGGCGTCCGCCCCCTCCTCCGCGACCGCAGCCGTCACCTGCTCCGAGCGGTTGCAGGCGGAGTCGGTGCCCATGTACGGCCCGGCGATCGTGCCGGTCAGCGCCACGAACAGGCCGGCGCCGAGCAGGATCGCGGCGACCTTCTGCCCGCGCAGTCGCCCTGGCCCCAGCTCGGTCTCGCGGTCCACGCCGAGCAGCATCAGCACGAACAGGAACAGGATCATGATCGCGCCGGCGTAGACGATCACCTGGATCGTCGCGAGGAACTGACCCTCGAGGATCGCGTAGAACACCGCGAACGTGAAGAAGTTCACGACCAGCATCAGCGCGGCGTGGACGGGGTTCTTCAGGATGACGACCGCCAGCGCAGCGGCGAGCGACAGCGGCGCGAGGATCCAGAAGAGCCAGAACTCCGCGGCCCCCGACGAGGTCGTCTGCGCCGCGTCGGCGGCCTGCGCCAGCAGCGCCGCGCTCATCGCCCAACCCCCGTGCTCGCGCACCGGGGTTTCCCCCCGGCCTGTCCAATGACCGCTGACGCGCTCATGCGATGACCTCGTCGTCGCCGTCGTCGCGGGGGTCGACCCCGGCCTCCATCGCGTCCTCCGGCTTGGTCACCGGGTTCGCGGGAGGGTCGGCGGCGAGCAGCCGTCCGTCGCCCGGCTTCTTCCGGCGGGGGTCCGAGCGGTAGCCCTCGGCCTTCGAGACCAGCGGCAGCTGCCCGGCGAAGTTGTGCTCGTAGTACTCGAGACCGCGCGCGGCCACCTCGGCGTCGGTGTGCGGCGTCGGCTGGGCGCCCTCGGGGAGGGGGGCGAGCAGCTGGTCCTTCGTGAAGATCATCGCCTCGCGCGAGTCCTGGCTGAGCTCGTACTCGTTCGACATGGTCAACGCCCTGGTCGGGCACGCCTCGATGCACAGCCCGCAGAAGATGCAGCGCAGGTAGTTGATCTGGTAGTCGACGCCGAAGCGCTCACCCGGGGAGTAGCGGGCGTCCGGGGTGTTGTCGGCACCCTGGACGAAGATCGCATCGGCCGGGCAGGCCCACGCGCACAGCTCGCAGCCGACGCACTTCTCGAGCCCGTCGGGGTGGCGGTTCAGCACGTGCCGTCCGTGGAAGCGCGGCTGGGTGGCGCGCTTCACCTCGGGGTACTGGACGGTGGACACCGGTCTGAACATCGTCTTGAAGGTCAGACCGAAGCCCTTGCGGAGGGCGTTGAACATGATCAGGTCACTCCCGCGGGTCGGGACGTGTCGACGTCGGCATCGTCGTCGGGGAGGTCGTGGGCGTCGTCGGCGCGGCCGGGCTCGGTCACCTGGGAGCCCCCGGGCGCCGTGCCGGGGTCGGTGCGCACCGGCGAGCCGCCGCCCCCACCGCCGCTGCCGCCGCTGCCGGCGGCCGGTTCGACCTCGGCGTCCTCACGGCTCGCGAAGAGGGGGGAGACCAGGTACAGCAGCACCGCGACGCCGATGATGATCGCCGCCCACGTGCCGAGGGTCGGCAGCGGGTCGTCGACGGTGCGGGCCCAGCTGCGGATGACGACCGCGAAGCCGGTCAGGAACACCCAGGCGATGCCGAGGGGCAGCATCACCTTCCAGCCGAGCGTCATCAGCCGGTCGTAGCGGAAGCGCGGCAGGGAGCCGCGCATCCAGATGTAGATGAAGACGAAGACCCAGACCTTCGCGGTGAAGTACACGATCGGCAGCACGATCTGCGCGGTGGTCGCCAGCCAGCCGTCGCCGGCGGGCACCGGCCCGGACGGCCCGCCGAGGAACATCGTGACGATGATGGCGCTCATCGTGATGACGTTCATGAACTCGGCGAGGAAGAACATCGCGAACTTGGCAGCCGAGTACTCGGTGTTGAACCCGCCGACGAGCTCGCCCTCTGCCTCGGGGAGGTCGAAGGGCGGGCGCTGGATCTCCGCGGTCGCCGCGATGAAGAACAGCACGAACGCCGGGAACATGGGCACGAGGTGCCAGGCGGGGATCAGGTTGAGGATCGGGATCGAGTCGGTGATCAGGCTGCCCTGCTGGGCGGCGACGATGTCGCTGACCCGCAGCGAGCCGGTGTAGATGAACACCGCGCCGACCGCGAGGCCCATCGACAGCTCGTAGGAGATCATCTGGGCCGACGACCGGACCCCGCCGAGCAGCGGGTACTTCGAGCCAGACGACCACCCGGCGAGGACGATGCCGTAGACGGCGAGCGACCCCGTGGCGAGGGGCCAGAGCATGCCGATCTCGGGGTCCCAGATCTGCAGGCTGATGTCGCGGCCGGCGAGGGCGAAGTCGCCGCCGATCGGGATCACCGCGAAGGTGACCATCGCGATGATGGCGCTGACGAGCGGGGCGGCGAAGTAGACCGGCTTGTCGACGCCCTTCGGGAGGATGTCCTCCTTGAAGAAGAACTTCGCGCCGTCGGCCAGCGTCTGCAGGATGCCCCAGGGACCGAGCCGGTTCGGGCCGAGGCGCGACTGCATGCGGGCGACGATCCGCCGCTCGGCCCAGATCAGGACCGCCGTGGAGAGGAGGAAGTAGGCCCACCCCACGACGACGACGGCCAGGACGATGAGGAGGTCCCACCCGTCGGTGATGGCATCGACTGGGAGCATCAGGCGTCTCCTGCGGGCACGTCGGGTTCGGGCGGGTGGGGGACGGCGGCGCTGGCGCTGATCGCGACCGGCGGGTTGCCGGGTCCGAGGTCCAGGCGGGTGGAGGTGGGGACGACCACCGTGCCCGGAGCGACCGACGGCGTCAGGTGCAGGTGCAGGTCGACGGCCCCGTCGGGACCCGTGACCGTGACGACCTGGCCGTCGGCCAGCTCCGCACCGGCCAGCGCACCGCCCTGGCCGAGGTCCTGGGGGTTGACCCAGACCCGGTGCGGGGGGGCGCCCGCCGCGAGCTCCTCGGCGCCGGTCAGCATCGTGCCGCCCTGCAGGAGGAACGGCACCGCCACGCTGAGCAGCGGGTGGTCGGCGGTCGGCTCGGCAGAGCGGCGCTGCGGGGCCCCGTCGCCCGAGTCGTCGACACGGGTGGCCGGGCCGCGCTCGTCGGTGGCGGCCATCAGCGGCGCGGCCTCGCGGCGCACGTCGTTGGCGGTCTCCCAGCCCAGGTCGGTGCCCATCGCGCGGGCGACCTGGCGGATGACGTCCCAGTCCTGGAGGGTCTGGCCGACCGCGCCGACGGCCTGCGGCCAGGCCTGGCGCCGTCCCTCCCAGTTGGTGAACGAGCCGACCCGCTCCGGTGGGGCGGCGGCCGGGAACACGATGTCGGCACGGCGGACCGACTCGGTCGGCAACAGGTCGGTCGCGATGACCGTCCCCGCAGCTTCGAGCGCCCGGCGGGCGAGCGCCGGGTCGGCGAAGTCGGTGACGGGGTCGACGCCGATCAGCCAGAGGACCTCGATGGTCCCGTCGGCGACGTCGGCCAGGATGCCGGCGGCGTCGCGGCCAGGGGCGTCGGGCACGCGACCCCACACCTCGGCGACCGGCCCGGGGGCGTCGAGCGGCCGTCCGCCGGGCAGCGTGCCCGGCATGAGGCCGGCCTCGACCGCGCCGCGGGCACCGGGGCGGCGGGGCACCCAGGCGAACCCGGCGCCTAGGCCCTCGGCGAGGTCGCGGGCCGCCGGGAGGGCGCCGGGGCTGGCGCTCAGCCGCTCCCCCGCCAGCACGACGGTGTCGGCGCCGAGCACGTCGGTGATCGGGTCGAGGGCGTCAGCGGACCGGTCGGCGAGCGCGGCCAGGACGTCGGCCTCCCCACCCGGTGCGGTGGGGATCCACTGCCAGGCGATCTCCTCGAGGCGGCCGAGGACCGGCCCCACGACGACGATCTTCTGGCCGCGCCGCCGCCACGCCTTGCGGAGCCGGAGGAACAGCGTCGGCAGCTCCTCGTGGGGCTCGAGCCCGGCGATGACGACCGTCGGCGCCTCCTCGACGCGCTGGTAGGTCACGTCGGTGGTCGCGGCGAGCGTCGGCAGGACCGCCAGGTCGTCGGCGTGCGGATCGGTCCGGAAGTCGACGTGGTCGGTGCCGACCACGTCGCGGGCGAAGCGGCTGACCGCGTACGCGTCCTCGTCGGTCAGGCGTCCGCCGGTCAGGATCGCGACCTTCCCCGGGTCGACCGCGGCGATCGCGTCCGCGGCGCGCTGCACGGCGGTCACCCACGACGCGCGGTGGAGGGCCCCGGTCTCACCCCGGACGAGGGGGTCGGTCAGGCGGTCGGGGCTGTGCACGAACTCGTAGCCGTAGCGGGTCTTGTCGTCGATCCAGGCGTCGTTGACGGCGAGGTTCGTGCGGGCCATGACCCGCTCGATGCGGCCGCGCCGGACGTCGTGGCGGATGTTCGCCCCCGACGCGTCGTGGTAGGCGATGCCGGGGACGCGGCGGAGGTCGAACGGGCGCGCCTTGAACCGGTAGCTGTTCGAGGTCAGCGCGCCGACCGGGCATATCTGGACGACGTTGCCCGAGAAGTAGGAGTCGTACGGCTTGTCCGCGTAGATCGCCACCTGCTCGAGCGCGCTGCGCTCGAACAGCTCGATGAACGGCTCACCGGAGATCTCCTTCGCGAACCGGGTGCAGCGGGCGCAGAGCACGCAGCGCTCGCGATCGAGGGAGATCTTCGCGTTGATCGGCAGCGCCTTGGTGTAGACGCGCTTCTTGTCCCACATCCGGGAGTCGGCGGTGCCGTTCCGGAGCGACTGGTCCTGCAGCGGGCACTCCCCGCCCTTGTCGCACTGCGGGCAGTCGAGGGGGTGGTTGACCAGCAGGAGCTCCATCTGGGACTCCTGGTAGGCCCGCGACAGCTCGCTGACCTCCTGGGTCCGCACGACCATGTCGGGGCGGACCACCTCCGAGCAGGCGGGCGTGGGCTTGCGGGCACCCTCGACCTCCACCAGGCACTGCCGGCAGGCGGCGACCGGGTCGAGCAGCGGGTGGTCGCAGAAGCGCGGGATCACGATGCCGAGCTGCTCGGCCGCGCGGATCACCAGCGTGCCGGGCTCGACGGCGATCTCGGTGCCGTCGATCGTCAGCGTGACCAGGTCCTCTGCACCTTCAGACATGTCCCACCCCCACCATCATCCGCGGTCGGTCGCTCTGGGCGTTGTCGGCGATCGCCGGCGCCCGCGGTTCGAGGTGCTCGGGCAGGCGCCCGTGGGCGATCAGGTGCTCGTACTCGTCCCGGAAGTACTTGAGTGACGAGGCGAGCGGCGACACCGCCCCGTCGGCCAGGGCGCAGAAGCTGCGGCCGAGGATGCTGTCGCACATGTCCGCGAGCGTGTCGAGGTCCTCGGCCATGCCCCGCCCGGCGAGGATGCGCTCGAGGATCTGGCCGACCCAGAACGTCCCCTCGCGGCACGGCGTGCACTTGCCGCACGACTCGTGCTCGTAGAAGCGCATCCAGTTGAGCGTCGCCTCGACCACGGAGGTCTTGTCGCTGAACATCTGCATCGCGCCGGTTCCCATCATCGAGCCGGCCTGGGCGATCGAGTCGAAGTCCATGGGGATGTCGACGTGCTCGTCGGTGAGCAGCGGGGTCGACGACCCGCCCGGGGTCCAGAACCGCAGGGAGCGGCCCGGCAGCATGCCGCCGCAGGCGTCCTCGATGATCTCGCGGGCGGGGGTGCCCATCGGGTACTCGTAGTTCCCCGGCCGCACCACCTCGCCGGAGACGCAGAACAGCTTGGTGCCCGGGGAGCGCTCGGGCCCCCACTGCTTCCACCAGTTCGCGCCGTGCAGCATGATGTGGCCGGCGGCGGCGATCGACTCGACGTTGTTGATCACCGTCGGGCTGGCGTACAGCCCGGCGACGGCGGGGAACGGCGGTCGCAGCCGGGGCTGGCCGCGGCGTCCCTCGAGGGCCTCGAGCAGGGCCGTCTCCTCACCGCAGATGTAGGCACCCGAGCCGTAGTGGAGGGTGATGTGGTGGCTGAAGCCCGAGCCGAGGATGTCCTCGCCGAGGTACCCGTTCGCGTAGGCGGCGGCCAGCGCCTCCTCGATCCGGATGCCGGGGAACAGGTACTCGCCGCGGATGAAGATGAACGAGCGCGGGCTGTTGAGCGCGTAGGCGCTGCAGATGATCCCCTCGATCAGCTGGAACGGGTCGCGCTCCATCAGCTCGCGGTCCTTGAACGTGCCCGGCTCGGACTCGTCGGCGTTGACCACCAGGTAGATCGGCTTGCCGGTGTCCTGGGGGACGAAGCTCCACTTCAGGCCCGTCGGGAAGCCGGCGCCGCCGCGGCCGCGCAGTCCGGAGTCCTTCACCACGTCCCGCATGGCCGCGGGGTCGGAGTCGAGGACCGTGCGCAGCGCCTCCCACCCGCCGGTGCGGGTGTAGCCCTCCAGGGTGTGGGCGTCGGGCTGGTCGTAGCGCTGGGACAGGACCTTCACCTGCGGCATCAGCGGCCCTCCTCGTCGGTGGTGGTGTCGGCGTCGTCGGCGCCCTCCGCCTCGGTCCCCTCGACCGCGGGGTCGCTCCCGCTCGGCGCGGCCTCCTCGGCGACGCGCTCGGCGTCCACGCCCTCTGCGGCCGCGGCCTCCTCGACGGACTCCTGGGTCCCGAGGTCGTCGACGCCGCCGGCGTCCTGCGCGGGCACCTCGTCGGGCTGCTGCCCGTTCCGTCCCGGCGGGGTGAAGGCGACGATCGTCGGGGCGATGCCGGGACCCACGTCGGGCTGCGGCACGGCGCCGTGCTCAGCGGTGGCGAGGCCCAGGCGCTGGCCGGGGCCCTCGGGGTCGATCGGGCCGATGCCGGCCAGGCGGTGCGAGGCCTCGCGCACGCCCGGGGGGATCATGCCGCGGGTCGGCTCGGGGACGTCGCCGGCGCGGATCCGGTCGACGAGCTCGACGGCCTCGTCGACGTCGACCATCTCGTAGTTGATGTAGTCGACGCTGATCAGCGGCGCGCCCTCGCAGTTGCCGAGGCACTCGGCGTGCTCGAGCGTGATCGTGCCGTCCTCGGTCGTCTGGTCGTGTCCGACCCCGAGGTGCTCGCTGACCCGGTCGTAGACCGCCTTGCCGCCGCGCACGGCGCAGGCGAAGTTCGTGCAGATGCTCACCAGGTGGCGGCCCATCGGCTCGCGCTTGTACATCGTGTAGAAGGTCGAGACCGCGGCCACCTCGGCCTTGGTCAGGTCGAGGAGCTCGGCGCACTCGGCGATGCCGTCGTCGGAGACGTAGCCGTCCTGGTGCTGCACCAGGTGCAACAGCGGCAGGAGCGCGCTGCGCTTGACCGGGTAGCGGGCCACCAGGCCTTCGGCCTTCTCTCGATTCTCGGGTGAGAACACGTTGTCGGACTCCTGAGTTCTGAGCGGGTGACGATCACCCGCGACCGTCACCGGTCTGCGCACCTCGCGACCGTCACCGGTCTCTGCGACCTCGCGACCGTCACCGGTCGACGCCACCCATCACCGGGTCGAGGCTCGCCACGGCCGCGATGACGTCGGCGACCAGCAGGCCGCGGGTGATCGCGCCGATCGCGCCGATGTGGATGAAGGATGGGTCCCGGACGCGGACCCGGTAGGGCATGTTGGTCCCGCTCGACGTCACGTGGTACCCGAGCTCCCCGCGGGGGCTCTCGACGGCCTGGTAGGCGGTTCCCCTCGGCACCTCGAACCCCTCGGTCACCAGCTTGAAGTGGTGGATCAGGGCCTCCATCGACTGACCCATGATCTTGCCGATGTACTCCTTCGCGTTCCCCAGGCCGTCGGGGCCGAGGGCCAGCTGGGCGGGCCAGCCGATCTTCTTGTCCTGCACCATCACCGGGCCGCCGGGCAGCCGGTCGAGGGCCTGCTCGACGATGCGGAGCGACTGGCGCATCTCCTCGATGCGGACCAGGTAGCGGCCGTAGCAGTCGCAGGTGTCGGTGGTGGGGACGTCGAAGTCGTACTGCTCGATGCCGCAGTAGGGGTGGGTCTTCCGCAGGTCGTGGGCCAGCCCGGTCGAGCGGAGCACCGGCCCGGTGACGCCGAGGTCGAGGCACTGCTCGCGGGTCAGGATCCCGACGCCGACGTTGCGCTCCTGCCAGATCGGGTTCTCGGTGATCAGGTCCTCGAACTCGCCGATCCGCGTGCGGGTGCCCGCGACGACCTGGCGGGCCCGCTCGACGAAGTCCTCGGGGACGTCCTGGGACACGCCGCCGGGCCGGATGTAGGCGTGGTTCATCCGCAGGCCGGTGACGAACTCGAAGATGTCGAGGATGTCCTCGCGGTCCCGGAACCCGTAGATCATCGCCGAGGTGCTGCCGAGCTCCATGCCGGTGGTCGCCATCGCGATCTGGTGGGAGGCGACGCGGTTCAGCTCGGTCATGATGACCCGGATCGCCTGGGCGCGCTCGGGCACCTGGTCGGTGATGCCGAGGAGCTTCTCGACGGCCAGGCAGTACCCGAGCTCGTTGTGCAGCGGGGACAGGTAGTCCATCCGCGTCACGAACGTGACGCCCTGGGTCCAGGGGCGGTACTCGGTGTTCTTCTCGATCCCGGTGTGCAGGTAGCCGATCACCGGCTGGTTGTCGACGACGGTCTCGCCGTCCATCGTCAGGACCATCCGCAGCACCCCGTGGGTCGAGGGGTGCTGGGGCCCCATGTTGATGACCATGAGGTCGTCCTCGACGGCGTCGGGCAGGTTCTGCCACTCGCCGACCGCGGACACGGTGTACTCCCCGCCGTGGGGCTCGAGGGTGCCGGTGCGCGCCGGCGTGACGTCCTCGGTCTCGTCCGCCCAGCCGCCCGGGGTGTTGGTGTCAGACATGTGCTCGTGCCTCAGTACGTGCGCTCGTCGGGCGGCGGGATCGTCTTGCCCTTGTACATGACCTCCACCCCGCCGAGGGGGTAGTCCTTGCGGTGGGGGTGGCCCACCCAGTCCTCGGGCATGTGGATCCGCGTGAGCCCGGGGTGGTCGTCGAAGATGATCCCCGCCATGTCGTAGACCTCGCGCTCCATGAAGACCGCGGACGACCACAACCCGGCCGCGCTGGGCAGCGACGAGCCCTCGGCGTCCGGCACCCGGACGCGGACCCGGAACCAGTGGTGGAGGGTGGCCGACCGCAGGACGTAGTTGACGTCGAAGCGGCCCTCCGCGACCTCCTCGGTGAACTCCGGCCAGCCGGTCGTCTCCTGCAGGTTCTCCCGGATGAGGCCGCCGGGCCAGTGCACGGCCGACAGGTCGCTCAGAAGCTCGCAGGACACCCGCTCGTCGTCGCGGCAGAACGTCAGGACGTCGAGCAGCGCCTCCGGCGCCACCTCGAGGGTCAGCTCGCCGCGGTGCTCGGTCGCGCGGGTGCCGGGCAGCGCGTCGGTCAGGACCTCGCGGAGCTCCTGGAGCTGCAGCGACAGACCGGACGCCCCGGCGGTGTCCTCGCGACCCTCGGTGTAGGCGCCGCTCAGGCCTTCGCTCTGTCCGGTGGTCTCCGACCCGGTCATCGGGCGTCGTCCCCGTCGAGGACCGCCCACGACGAGCCGGGCTTGCCCTGGGCCTGCAGGCGCTGGCGTTCGAGGACCACGTCCGAGCGGGAGGAGCGGCCGCCGACGACGGCCTCCTTCGGCATGATCCGGTGCAGCGCCGGTGCGGTCATGTCCGGCTCCTCGACGGTCTCGCCGTCGACCCAGCCGGTCCGCTTCCGGAAGTCCGCCATCGACTCGCCCTCGCGCGGGCGCTCGACGAGCTGCTCGTTCCGCATCTTGTCGTGCAGCTTCAGGATCCCGTCGAGCAGCAGCTCGGGGCGCGGGGGGCAGCCGGGGACGTACATGTCGACCGGGACGACGTGGTCGACGCCCTGGACGATCGCGTAGTTGTTGAACATGCCGCCCGAGGACGCGCACACGCCCATGGCGATGACCCACTTCGGGTCCGCCATCTGGTCGTAGAGGTTCCGCAGGACCGGGGCCATCTTCTGGCTGACCCGCCCGGCGACGATCATCAGGTCGGCCTGTCGGGGGGAGGGGCGGAACACCTCCATGCCGAAGCGCGCCATGTCGTAGTTGGCGCCGCCGGTGGTCATCATCTCGATCGCGCAGCACGCCAGGCCGAAGGTCAGCGGCATCGGCGAGCCGGCCCGGGCGTTGCCGATCAGCTTCTCGACCGTGGTCAGCAGGACGCCGTTGGGGAGCTTCGACTCTATTCCCACTCGAGACCCCCCTTCCGCACGACGTAGAAGAACGACTCGAGCAGCAGCGCGAGGAACACGCCCATCACCGCGAGCCCGTACCAGGACAGCTCGCCCAGGACGGTCGCCCACGGGTACACGAAGACGGCCTCCACGTCGAAGATGATGAACAGCATCGCCACCAGGTAGAACTTCACCGGGAAGCGCTGGCCGGCAACCGCCGTCTCGGGGTCGGGCAGGATGCCGGACTCGTAGGCGGCGCTCTTCGTCGGGTTGGGGTTCTTGGGCCCGAGCTTCGCGGAGACCAGGACGCTCGCGACGACGAAGACCGTCGCCACGGCGAAGAGCAGCGCGATGGGCAGGTACTCAACCAGCACTTCTGCGACTCACTTCCTCGGTCGGGATCGGGGCTCACCGGCGCAGTGGGGCCACCAGTCTGCGTGCCCGGGGTCGACCTGCAGCGGAGCCCGTGCAGGGCGGGGCCGCAGCCTAGCAGCCGCCCCTCGCCATGTGAAAGGCTTCACAAGCCCTCCGGGCGGTTCGGACGGGGTGGTGGATCGGTAGCCTCCACGGCGATGGGGCACCCCGCCGACACCTCCGACAGCCCCCAGGACCCCCCTGGTCGCCGCGCCGACGATCCCGCCCTCGCCCGCCCGCTGAGCCTGTGGGACGACGCCGAGGAGCCCCCTCCCCCACCGGACCTCCAGGCGGCCGGGGGACCCCACGGGCCGTACGGTCCGGGTGGGGACATGCCGCTGCCATCCGAGGCCGAGGCCCGGCGCCGCGCCGCACGGGCCGCGTCCCGACCCACCGCACGTGCCGGCCGCGCGGTCCGGCAGCGGGTCAGCGAGCTGTTCGGCGCCGGCGGACCGGCGTTCAGGACCCTCGCGAACGCCCACGCCGCCTCCACCGCCGGGGACACCCTGGTCGCGGTGGCCCTGGCCAACTCGCTGTTCTTCCAGGTGCCGTCGGCGGAGGCGCGCGGCAACGTCGCGCTGTACCTCCTGCTGACCGTCGCGCCGTTCGCGGTGATCGGGCCGCTGCTCGGGCGGGTGTTCGACCGGGCCGGCGCCGAGCGGGCCATCCTGATCGGGTCCTCGCTGATCCGCGTCGTGGCCGCGGCGGCGCTGGTGCCGCTCGCCGACGGCATCTGGCTGTTCCCCCTCGCCTTCACCTTGCTCGTCCTGTCGCGGGTGCACGGCATCAGCCGGTCGGCGCTGCTGCCCCAGGCCCTCACGAACGCCATCGCGCTGGTGACCGCGAACGCGAAGCTGGCCCAGATCAGCGTGATCGGGGGCGCGCTGGCCGCCCCCATCGGCGCGGGGCTGGCGCTGGTGTCCTCCCAGGCGGTGCTGGTGGCCGCCGCCCTCGTCTTCGGCGTGGCCACGTGGCAGTCGATGGCCCTGCCGACGGTGGACGTCACGCCGGAGGACGACGAGGGCGACCCCGAGCCGCCCCCCCTCCCCCTGCGGACCGCGACGCCGCGCACCCAGCGCCTCGCCGACCTCCCGCAGGCCACCCGGGAGGAGGGCGGGGGGGCCGACGTGGAGGTCGAGGGGGTCGACGGGTCCCGACCCGACCCGCGGGTGACCACGCAGCTCCGGTTGGCCCGGTTCGCCACGGCGGTCGTACGGCTGCTCAACGGGTTCCTCGTCCTCCTGCTCGCCTTCGCGTTCCGCGACGTCGAGGCGCCGCTGGCCGACTTCGGCGCGGTGCTGGCGGCCGCGGGCGGCGGGTACGGGCTGGCCGCCCTGGTCGCGCCGGTGCTGGAGCGCGCGCTGCGGGAGGAGCCGATGGTGGTCGCCGCGCTCGCGGTCGAGGCGGCCGCCGCCTTCGTCGCCGGGCAGTTCTTCGGGCTGCCGGCCGCGGCGTTCCTGTCCCTCGCGGCGGGCTACGCCTGGGGCACGGCGAAGTTCGCCTTCGACGGCCTGCTGCAGACGATGGTCGCACCGCGCGACCGCGGCCGGGCGTTCACGCGGTCCGAGACGATCTTCCAGCTCGCGTGGGTCGCCGGCGCGGTGGTGCCGACCGCGCTGACGATCGAGGCCCACATCGGCCTGGTCATCGCCGGCGTGGTCGCGCTGGTCGCCCAGACCCTGTACGTGTCCAGGCTGCTGCAGCGGGTCTGACCGCCGGGGCGGAGCCCCCCGGGACCGCTACCGTGGAGGGGTGTCCACCATCGCCCCGTCGCCGGGGTTGGGGTCGCCTCGCCGTTGGGCGGTGTTCACCGCCGGTCTGTGCTGCCTCATCACCGGCATCGCCCTCACCATGGCCGCCGACCTCGGCGTCGGGTCCTGGCAGGTGCTCGAGACCGGCCTGGTCGAGCTGACCGGCGCGAGCTTCGCCGCCGTCGCCGTCGTCGAGTCGCTCATCGTCCTCGTCGTCGCCTGGGTGTGGCTGGGGCAGCGCCCGTGGATCGCGACCGGCGTGCTCGCCTGCGCGGGCCTCGGCATCGGGGCGCTGCTCGAGGTGCTCGGCACGCCGGAGACCGTCGCCGGCCGGGTGGGCCTGATGGGCGTCGGCATGGCGCTGCTCAGCATCGGCGTCGCGTTCTACCTGGCCTCCGACCTGGGCGCCTCCGCGCAGGACTCGATCTTCGTCGGGCTGTACCGGCGCTACCGGCTCCGCCCCGGCCTCGTCCGCTTCGGGCTCGACGCCGGCCTCGTCGCCGTCGGCGTCGCGATGGGCGGCCAGTTCGGCCTGGGCACCCTCGTGGTGACGCTCGCCCTGCCGCTCGTCATCGAGCCCGCGCTGCGGCTGGGCCACCGCCTGGCCGACACCCCCCTGCCGGAGTCCCTCCGCACCTGATCGGCGTGCCCTGACCCGCGGGCACGATCGGGGCCTTCTTCGCCGTGAGGCGAGAGAGGCCCCGATCGGGGTCCCCGTCGGCGGCCGCCCGTGCGGTCGGTATCGCGCTCGACCACGTCGGGTAGGGCGTGTGCCATGGACGGCGACCCCACCGACCGCGACCGCGATGACGCAGCCCCCGGCGACCACCCGCCGAAGGCCGACCGCCCCGGCGGACCCGGCCAGACGGGCATGAACCCCGTCGGCTCGGGCCAGGAGACCCCTGCGCCGGCCGGCGACGCCCCGCAGGAGGACGAGACCACCCGGGAGCGTCGGTCGCACCTGCGGGAGAAGGGCGGGGAGTAGGCATGCGGACCCAGCACGTCGACGTGGCCGTCCTCGGCGCCGGTTCAGGAGGGGAGCGGCTGGCCACCGAGCTGGCCGGCCGCGACGTCGACGTCGCCGTCGTGGAGCGGCGGCTGGTCGGCGGCGCCTGCCCGTTCGTCGCCTGCATCCCGTCCAAGGCCATGCTGGTGAGCGCCGCCGCGCGGGCGACGGTGGGCGCCGCCGAGGACCTGGGCGCGACGGGCGGCCCGATCGTCCTGCAGCCGGGCGCCGAGGCGTTCCTGCGGGCCGTCCGCCGTCGCGACGAGGCCGCGGCGGGTCACGACGACGGCGACCACGTGAAGAGCCTGCACGACGCCGGGGCGCAGCTCATCCGGGGGGAGGGCCGCGTCACCGGCGCCGGCTCCCTCGAGGTGGTGGGACCGGACGGCACGACGCAGGTGGCCTTCGACCACCTCGTGATCGCGACCGGTTCGCAGGCCGTCGTCCCCGACGTGCCCGGCCTGGCCGACGCCACGCCCTGGACGTATGAGGAGGCGTGGACGGCGCGTCGCCGTCCCCGGTCGATGCTCGTCCTCGGCGGCGGACCGGTCGGGTGCGAGATCGCCCAGGCGTACGCGCGGTTCGGGGCCGACGTCACGCTGGCGGACGCGTCCTCGCTGCTGGGGGGCGCCGAGGAGCCCGAGATCGCCGCCGACCTGCGGCGCGCGCTCGAGGACGACGACGTCACGGTCCTCGAGGGCGTCGACCTCGACCGCGTCGAGCCGGCGGACGGCGGCCACGTCGCGGTGTTCGGTGACCGGCGTGTGGCCGTGGACCAGATCGTCGTGGCGATCGGCACGCGGCCCCGCACCGGCGGGCTCGGGCTCGAGCGCCTGGGCATCGACCCCGACGACCTCCGCACCGACGACCGCTGCCGCGTGGAGGGGGCGGATGACGTCTGGGCCATCGGCGACGTGACCGACGTCGCGCCCTTCACCCACACCGCGAACTACCAGGCGGCGATCGCGGCGGCCAACCTCCTGGGCGAGGACGCGACCGCGGACTACCGGGCCATCCCGCGGGCCGTCTACACCTCCCCCGAGGTCGCGGCGGTCGGGCTGACCCGCGAGCAGGCCGAGGAGGCGGGGATCGATGCGGTCTCGGTGGCGTTCGACCTCGGCGCCACCGCCCGGGCGAGCGTGGAGGGTGTCGCGGCTGGACGGCTCGTGCTGGTCGGCGATCGCAGCGACCGGACGCTCGTGGGCGCGTCGCTGGCCGGGCCCTCGGCCGGAGAGTCCGTCAGCGAGTTCGCGCTCGCGATCAAGGCGCGGGCGACCGCGGACCTCCTCGCCGACCTCGTGCACCCGTTCCCCACCTGGACCGAGGGGTTCGGTCCGGCGATCGAGGACCTGTGCGATGCCCTCGACCGCGGAGCCCTCGACCGCTGACGTCGCGGCCGGCGGGGCACACTGGCCCCATGCCGACCTCCGTCGAGATCACCGGGGACACGATCAAGCTCGGCCAGCTCCTCAAGCTGGCCGACGTCGTCGACCAGGGCGCGGACGCGAAGGCGCTGCTGGCGGAGGGGCGCGTCACGGTCAACGGCGAGGTCGAGGTCCGGCGTGGTCGTCAGCTGTCGCGAGGCGACGTGGTGGCCGTCGACGGGACGGCGCTGACCGTCGGCTGAGCGGACCGCCGGGAGGTCAGGCGGAACGGATCAGACGGCGGGGACCACGCGGCTCAGGGTGTTGATCACCACGTCGGTGACGTTCCGGTTCGAGTCGTTGACCAGGTGGGCCATCGTCCGGAACACGAAGTCCATCAGCCGCCGTCGCGGCATCCCGTAGGTCGTGCACAGCCGCATCACGGTCGGGTTGGCCATGACCTCGAGGAAGATCCGACCGAGCTGGAAGTAGCCGCCCCACGTCGCGCGCAGCTCGGCGGGGTAGGCGGCCAGGGCGGCGTCGTCGCCGGTGCGGAGCGCGCGGTCGATCGCGCGGGCCGCCATCTCCGCGGCTTCGATGGCGTAGCTGATCCCCTCGCCGTTGAAGGGGTTGACCATGCCGCCGGCGTCACCGACCAGCACCGCGCCGCGGACCACGTGGGGGTGCCGGTTGTGCCCCATCGGCAGGCCGGCGCCCTTGACCCGCCCCTCCCGGGTGTCGGGGCCCATCCCCCACTCCGGCGGGAAGCTCGCGACCCAGTCGTCGAGGACCTTGCGGTAGCTGGTCGACTGGAAGTGCTCGGACGTGGAGATCAGCCCCCAGCCGACGTTCACCAGCCCGTCGTCGAGCGGGAAGATCCAGCCGTACCCGGGCAGCAGCTCGCCGTCGGGGTTCCGCATCTCGAGGAACCCCTCCATGTGGTCCATGTCCGCGCGGGGGCTGCGGTAGTAGGCGCGGACCGCCGCACCCATCGGGCGGGTCTCGTCGCGGTGGACGCCGAGCTCGATCGCCATGCGGGACGAGCCGCCGTCCGCCAGCACGACCGAGCGGGAGCGGATCGCCCCGAGGCTGCCGTCGGCCCGCTCGAAGACCACGCCGGCGACCCGGTCCTCACGCGCCGTCGCGTACAGGGGTGCGATGGCGCGGGTCTGCTCCCACACGTGGGCGCCGGCGCTGGCGGCGTTCTTCGCCAGGGTGTGGTCGAACAGCGCGCGCGTCGCGGTCACCGAGTGGGTCGGGAAGCGCTCGGTCTCGGGCCACGGCATGTTCCAGGTGACCCCGCCGCCGTACATGCGCAGGCCGATCTGGCGGGCCCACCCGTCGGGGGTGCCCTCGGCCTCCTCGCGCAGGTCGAGCAGCCGCAGGGCGTGGACGGCGCGGGGGGTCAGACCGTCCCCGCAGACCTTGTCGCGGGGGAAGGACTCCTTCTCGAGCACGATGACGTCGTGGCCGAGTCGGGCCAGGAAGTACCCCGCCGCCGCGCCACCCGGCCCCGCCCCGACGACCACGACGTCGGCGGCCTCGATCGGACCGGTCAGCTGGTGCGGGGTGTGCGGCATCACGGTGACCATCACGTCCGAGGGTACCCAGGCGCGCGGGCCAGGAGCGCCCGGACCGCGACCGCGTCCATCGCCGACGTCCCGACGGACTTGTAGACCGTGATCGCCTCCGCGGGCCGTGCTGCGCGGACCCGTCCGGTGACGAGCTCGGGCAGGTCGGCGGTGACCGCGTCGGCGGTGATGGCGCCCTCGGCGATGGCGAGGAGGACGTCGCCGGCCTCGTGCGCCGCGGCGTCCCGGTCGTCGACGACGATCACGTCGGCGGCGGCGAGGAGGTCCGCGGCGAGCTCCCGCGTGTCCGGCGTGAACGCGCCGATCGCGGTGACGTGGGTGCCCGGCCCGATGTCGGCGGCACCGAGGAGGGGTGTGGGGCTGTTGGTGCAGGCGCACACCACGTCGGCACCGGCTGCCGCTGCCCCCGGGGTCGCGGCGGTCGTGGCGGCCAGGCCCAGCTCGTCAGCCCCGCGCGCGGCCATCGACTCGGCCCGTGCCGGTGTCCGGTTCCAGACCCTGACCGCCGTGATCGGGCGCACCGCCATGGCGGCGAGGAGGTGCGCCCAGCCCTGCGCACCGGCCCCGAGGATCGCCGCGGTGGCGGCGTCGGGGCGGGCGAGGAGGTCGATCGACAACCCGCTGTGCGCGGCGGTGCGGACCGCGGTGACCGCGGCGGCGTCGACGGTGGCGAGGGGCGTGCCGGTGGTGGCGTCGAGCACCAGCACCAGACCGTCGACGGACACCTCGGCGTCGGGGAAGACGCCGACGACCTTGGTCGTGAAGATCGCCGGGTCGGTGCCGTCCGCCGGGAGGTGGCAGGGCATCACCCCGATCTGGCCGGGCATCCCCGCAGGCCGGTGCCAGGTCCGCTCGGCGGCGGACACGCCGCCGGCCGCCACGGTCGTCGCGGTGCGGCGCGCGACCGAGACGGCCACGGCGGGCGGCAGCAGCCGGTGGACGTCGGCGGCGGTCAGGTGCAGGGGTGCGTGGCCGGTCACCCCGCCAGTGTGTCGGTAGCGTGCCCCACATGGCCGACGAGACGACGCCCGCCCACGCCGAGCTCGAGCAGCGGGTGATCGCGCTGGCGACATCGCTCGACCCCGACGTCGAGGTGATCCGGATCGACCCGGACCTCGCCGACACCGCGGCGTTCTGCGACGCCTACGGGTACGAGCTCGAGGAATCCGGCAACTGCATCCTCGTCAGCGCCAGGACCGGCGAGGCGGCCCACGCCGCCTGCCTGGTGCAGGCCACCCGGCGCCTGGACCTGAACCGGCACTCACGGCTGGTGGTGGGGGCGCGCAAGGCGAGCTTCGCGACCCCCGAGGACACCGTCGCGGTGACCGGGATGATCCCGGGCGGGGTGACGCCGATCGGGCTGCCGCCCGGTCTGCCGCTGTTCATCGACGCCCCGATCACCGAGCTCGACCGCGTGATCGTCGGCGGCGGGGGCCGAGCGGTGAAGCTGCGGCTGTCCCCCGCCGCGCTGGTCGACCTGCCGGGCGCGACCGTGGCGGACATCGGTCGGGATTGACAGCGGGCTGCGAGGGGCCCCTCCCCGCCGTGTCGGCCGCTCGCGGCGACGGCGGCGGGGCGGAGCTGCGGGCAGGACCTTCGGCCCGGGTGGACCGGGCCGGGCGTCACTCAGGTGGCGCACCCGACCGGCCGATGGGTCGGGTGCGGGGGATCCGACGCACATGGAGCTCAGCATGTCCCCGAGAACGCCCCGTCGCAGCCTCCGCACCACCATCTCCGCTGGCTTCGTGGTGGTCGCGGTGGCGATCATCGCCACGATCGGCACCGCCTCGTGGCTGCAGCTGTCAGAGGTGGAGGGGACGGTCGAGTCCCTCGTCGACGACGGCATCACGCCCCTCCAGTCCCTGGGCCGGGCGAGGGAGTCCATGGTCTCGACCGAGATGGTCCTGCACGACCTGATGGTGGCCATCGCCACCGGAGAGGACGGCGGCGGCATGGACCAGGAGGTCCGCGACCACCTGTCCGACGCGCGGTCGGCGATCGAGGCGATCGACGTCCCCGCCCTCGCACCGCAGCGCGAGGACTTCCTCGACGAGTGGACGACCTACGCCGCGATCATCGAGGGCGAGATCCTGCCGCTGCTCACCTCCGGCGACGTCCAGTCGGCCGCCGAGACGATGTTCGCCGAGTCCGACAGCCACCTCGACGCCGCCACCACGGCGGTGCACGAGATGGATCGGCTGACCGCCGCGCGAGCCGACGCGCAGCGGGTCGACGCGGCAGCGCAGTTCGACCGGACCGCCGCGGTCCTGCTCGGGATCGCGATCGGTGCCGTCGCCCTGGCCGTCGCCGCGGCCCTCGTGATCGCCACACGGGTCACCCGCCCGGTCACCGCCGTCGTCGCCGCGCTCAGGAGGGTCGCGGGCGGCGACCTCCCCGCGCGGGTGGCCACCGACTCCGACGACGAGATCGGCGACCTGGGTCGGGCGCTCGGCGACACGCTCGACGCGACCTCGAGCGCCATCCGCACGATCGGGGTGAACGCCACCGCGCTGGCGGCCTCCTCGGAGAGCCTGCTGGGGATCGCCGGGCAGGTGTCGGGCGGCATGCACTCCGTCAGCGCCGCCGCCACCCAGATGGGCTCGTCGATCCAGGAGATCGCCGCCTCCTCGAGCCGCGCCGCGGAGGTCGCCGCCCGGGCGGTGGGCAGCGCGGGCGAGGCGACCACCACCGTCGCCCAGCTCAGCCGCTCGTCCGAGGAGATCGGCGAGGTGCTCCGCCTCATCACCTCCGTGGCCGAGCAGACCAACCTCCTGGCCCTGAACGCGACCATCGAGGCGGCGCGCGCGGGTGAGGCGGGGAAGGGGTTCGCCGTCGTCGCCGACGAGGTCCAGGAGCTCGCGAAGACGACCACGGCCGCGACCGAGGAGATCGCCGGGCGGATCGCGGCCATGCAGGGCGACGCCCACGCCGCGTCGACGGCGATCGCCCGCATCGCCGAGGTCGTCGAGGAGATCAGCGCCCTCCAGACGACCATCGCCGCGGCCGTGGAGGAGCAGACCGCCGTCACCGACGGGATCGCGCACGCCGTCGTCGCCTCCTCGGACGGCGCCGAGCACACGCTCGCGTCCGCCGAGGACCTGGGCCGGATGGCGGCCGAGCTCGAGCAGGTGGTCAGCCGGTTCGTCACCGACGAGCGTCGCGAACCCGCCCCCGCGTGAGGCCAGCGCGCGCGGCGGGTCAGCCGGTGTTCTGCAGCGCCGCCGCGATCCCGTTCATCGTCAACATCAGCACCTGACGGTCCTCGTCGGTCGCGTCCTCGCCCCGGGCCACCCCGAGCCAGCGCAGCTGCACCGCGCTCAGCACGTCGAGGTAGGGGTTGCGCAGCGCGGTCGCCTGGGCGACGACCTCCCGCCCCTCGAGCAGGGCGGACTGGCCGGTGACCGCCAGCACCATCCGGGTGGTCAGGGCGAGCTCGTCGAGGATCCGCTGGGCCAGATCGGGACGCTCCCCCAGGGCCAGGGCCTCCGACGCCGACCGGGCATCGGCCTTGACGAGGCTCATCTCGGCGTTCTCCATCAGCGTCGCGAAGAACGGCGACGTGGCGTGCAGCTCGCGCAGGGCCGCCAGGCCGTGGGCCTCCTCCGCAGCCTGCAGACCCGTCCCGAGGCCGTACCAGCCGGGCGCGTTGATCCGGCACTGCGCCCACGCGAACGTCCACGGGATGGCCCGGAGCCCCTCGAGCCCCCCGCTCGACCGTCGCTTGGACGGCCGGGACCCCATCTGCAGGGCCCCGATCTCCTCGATCGGCGTCACCGCGCGGAAGAACGCCGGGAAGCCGGGGGCCTCGACCAGGTCCCGCCACGCCGCCTCCGACGCGGTGGCCATGGCCTCGAGCATCGCGCCGTCCTGGGCGAACGCGTCGACGACCTCCCGCCCGGGGGCGCTCGCGATCAGCGTGGCGCTGGTGATCTGCTCGAGGTGCCGCGTCGCCAGCGTCCCGTTGCCGTAGCGCTGGTTGATCACCTCGCCCTGCTCGGTGACCTTGAAGCGGCCGGCGACCGCGCCGGGCGGCTGGGCCAGCACCGCCCGGTTCGTGGGACCGCCGCCCCGACCCAGCGCGCCGCCCCGCCCGTGGAAGAGGGTGAGCCGGACGCCGGCCTCCGACGCCCAGGCGACCATCCCCCGCTGGGCGCGGTAGAGGGCGAGGTTGGCGGCGAGGAAGCCCGCGTCCTTCGCCGAGTCGGAGTAGCCCAGCATGACCTCGAGCTCGCCCGGCCCCGGCCCGTCGCCGCGGCGCTCGGCGACCCACTGCTCGAGCACGTGCGGCGCGGCGTCGAGGTCCGCGCGGGTCTCGAACAGCGGGATCACGTCCACGTCGACGCCGGCGATGGCGGCCAGCGCCTCGACCCGCAGCAGGTCGACGAGGCCGGTGGTGAAGCTGATGACCCACCGGTGGCACGCGCGACGGCCGAAGCGCCGCTGGATCGCGGCGACCACCCGCATGGTCGCCAGCACGTCGCCCGCCGGGTCGGCGTCGGCGACGTCGGTCGGTGAGAGGTCGCGCTCGGGTGCCGAGGCGACCGCGACGGGGTCGGGGGGCTCGGGCCACTCGAGGTCGTCCGGGGCCGGCGGGGGGTCGGCGATGACAGCGCGGAGGGCGTCGAGGTCGTCGGGGTCGATGCCCAGCCGCCGCAGCGCCTCGGCGTGGACGTCGGTGTGCTGTCGGACCTCCAGAGAGGCCAGGTGGAAGCCGAACGAGCCGACCTGCCACGCCAGGTGCTGCAGCTCGCCGTAGGCCAGCCGCGGCGCCCCTCCGGCGGCGAGGGACGCCTGAGTCAGGGCGATGTCGGCGGCGAGCTCGTCGGGGCCGTCGAAGGCCATGTCGGCGTCGGTCCCCTGTCCCGTCCGCGTGGCCGCCAGCCGCTGGGCGGCGATCGCCATCAGGCGGCGGTGGGGGGACCGTGCCGCGCGCTTGTGCTGGGCGGCGGCGACGACGGGGTAGCGCGCCTCGAGCTCGGCCAGCCGCGCCAGCAGGTCGGGCGAGGCCGGCGTGATCTCCTCGGTGGCCGACAGGGTCCGGGCGATGCGCCGGGTGGCGTTCTCGAGCCCCCGCAGGACCCGGTCGGCCATGAGGGCGGCCGTCTCCGCGGTCACCGTCGACGTGACCCGCGGGTTGCCGTCGCGGTCCCCGCCGACCCAGGAGCCGAAGGTCAGGAACGGCGGGGTCCCCGGCGGCACCGCGCCGACATCCTCGCCGTGGAGGGCCGTGTCGACCGCGCGGTAGAAGTGCGGCAGGACCAGGAAGACGGTGGCGTCGAAGACCGCCATGAGCTTGCGGACCTCGTCGACCGGCGTGGGCCGCGACGTCCGGATCTGGGCGGTGCGCCACAGGATCGCGATCTCCTCGCGCAGGTGGCGGCGGATCGACAACTCCTCCGTCGCGCCGAGCAGCGCGGCGTCGAGCCGCTCGAGCTGGGCGTCGATGCGCCGCAGGCTGTCGACGACGGCGCGGCGGCGGGCCTCGGTGGGGTGGGCGGTCCACACGGGGTGGACCCGCAGGTCCGCCAGCAGGTCCCCGACGGCGGCGGCGCCGATCCGCTCGACCGCGTCGCCCACGGAGTCGGCGACCGGTCGGTCCCCGGTGTCGCGCTCGCGCAGCGCCCGCACGCGGGCGCGCTGCTCCGCCAGGTTCGTGAGCTGGAAGAAGATCGTGAACGCGCGGGCGACCTGCTCCGCCTGGTGGGTGTCGAGCCCCGCCACGACGTCGACGACCGCGTCCGGGTCGCCGCCGTCGCGGTGGTGGGCGACCGCGGCGACGCGGAGCTGCTCGACGCGCTCGTAGACGTCCTCCCCGGCCTCTTCGGCGATGATCTGGCCGAGGAGGCGGCCGAGGAGGCGGATCTCGTCGCGGAGCCGGTCGGGGAGTTCGATGGTCGACACGCCGGGGACCCTACCGGCCGCGTGTTGCGACCGGGTTGCCCGGCGGCGCCGCGACGGACCCGGTCAGTCGCGGTCGGCGCGGCGACGGCGGCGACGGCGGAGGAGCCACACGAGGGCCAGCAGGCCCAGGAGCCCACCGGCGGTCCTCTTGACCTCGTCGGGGTGCGTCTCGACGTAGGCGGTGGCCTTCTCCTGGACCTCCTGGCCGGTCTGCTTGGCCTGCTCCGCCGCGCGGCCGGCGTCGCGCTTCAGCTGCTCGACGTTGCGCGAGGCGACCTGGCGCGGATCGATCCGCTCCGCGATGGCGTCGACGGTGTCGACCAGGGCCTCGCGGGCCTCGCCGATCTCGCGCTCGAGCTCGTCGCGCTCCTGGGTGGTGGGGTCGCTCGTGCTCACAGCCCACCCCCCGCGCCGACGCGCCGGGGGTGCCCCCCGGCCTGTCCGGTGACCACTCTCGGGTTCGTGCTCACAGCTTGATCTCCTTCGCGGCCTGGACGGTCTCGCGTGCCTGGCGGGTGGTGCGCGGCGCCGGCGGCGGGATCTCCTGCGCCTTCTTCCGGCCCATCAGCGCGGCGATGCCGGCGATGACCAGGTAGAGCACGCCGACCGCGGCGAAGCCGAGCCATTGCCACCCCTCGCCGACCGCCCGACCCACCCCGAAGCCCGCGGCCATCGACAGCAGGAGGATGGCGATGAGCGCCATGACCCCTGCGGCGCTGAACAGGCTGATGCCGGCGACGGCGTCCTGCACGTCCTCCCGCAGCTCGCTCTTGGCGAGGGCGATCTCGTCGCGCATCAGCGTCGACATGTGCTCGGTCGCCTCGCGGGTCAGGTCGCCGAGGCTGGCCTCGGGTCGTGAGGGACGTAGGTCCGCGTCCATGGGGGTCTCCTGGGTCGTGGCGGGTCCCCGACGCCCTACCCCCGACACCCCGTCGGAGAACACGACGACGGGCCGCCCCGTGGGACGGCCCGGTGCTGCTCCCGGACGCCGTGGCGTCCGGGAGGGTTCAGTAGCGCTTCTTCTTGCCGCCGCCCTGGCGGACCTTGAAGCGCGGGTTCGTCTTGTTGATCACGTAGACGCGACCCTTGCGCTTCACGACCTGGCAGTCGGGGTGGCGCTTCTTCAGGGTGCCGATCGAGTTGACGACCTTCATGGTGGAGCTCCCGTGGGGTGGTGGGTCCTGGCGCCCTCGGTGGGGCGCGGCGCGCGCACGCCGGAACAGGGGCGCGTCAGCCGGGCACACGACTGTAGCAGGGCCGCCACGCGGTGACTCCCCGCGGGGACCTGCGGTGTGGTCAGGCGGCGTGATCAGGCGGGCGTGCGGGCGTGGTGGACCGCCACGATGCCGCCGGTGAGGTCCTGCCACCGCGGTCGGACCAGCCCCGCGTCCGCCATCCAGGCGGCCAGACCGGCCTGGTCGGGCCAGGCGAGGATCGATTCGGCCAGGTAGCGGTAGGCGGCGGGGTCCGACGTCACCCAGTCGGCGATGCGCGGCAGCGCGCCGACGAGGTAGTCGGCGTACACGGTCCGCAGCAGCCGGTTGGTGGGGGTGGAGAACTCGAGGACGACGACGCGACCTCCGGGCCGCACGACCCGGGCGAACTCGGCCAGCCCGGCCCGGGGATCGGGCAGGTTCCGCAGGCCGAAGCCGATCGTGGCGGCGTCGAAGGTGTCGTCGGCGAAGGGCAGGCGCGTCCCGTCCCCGTTGACCCAGTCGAGGCGCCGGTCACCGGAACGCCGCTCGGCAGCCGCGCCGACGGCGAGCATGTTCCATGAGAAGTCCAGCGCCACCGGCACCGCGCCGGTCGCCTGGACCTCGCGGGCCAACCGGCCGGTCCCCGTCGCGACGTCGAGGACCCGCTCGCCGGGGCGCAGGTCGAGGGCGCGGACCGCGCAGCGGCGCCAGTGCTGGTCCGAGCCGAAGCTGAGGACCGCGTTCCCGAGGTCGTAGCGGGCGGCGACCCGGTCGAACATCCCCTGGACGAGGGCGGCGTCCTTGTCACTCGTGGGGCGCGGGTCGGGCAGGCTCACCGCCCACCCCCCTCGCTGGCTCGCCGGGGGTGCCCTGCGGCCTGGCCACCCTCAGATCTGAGCAGTGCCTCCGCCGGCGGGGTGAACTCCCAGATCTGAGAGACAGGTCCGGCCTGTCCACCCTCAGATCTGAGCCCCACCTCCGCCGACGGCGTCAACTCCCAGATCTGAGAGACAGGTCCGGCCTGTCCTCTGACCACTCGCGGGCTCGTGCTCACAGGTCGTCCTTCCACTCCTCGAGGGCGGGCCACGGCTGGTCGGCGTCGGCCCGGCGGGACTTGCGGAGGCCGCCGAGGACGGTCAGCACCTGCCGGCCGGTGCCGCGTCGGATCAGGTCCGCGTACACGGTGTCCACACCGGTGTCGAGCGACACGCCCAGGAGGTCGGCCCGACGGCCGGGCTCGAGCACGCCCGCGACGTCGCCGAGGCCCACCGCTCGCGCGCCGTCGACGGTGGCGAGGCGGATCGCGGCCTCCTCGAGCTGGATCGGCCCGGCGGCGGACGGCCAGAAGAACAGGTCACGGCGGCGGGCGACCTCCACCCAGGCCGCGGCCTCGGCCAGCAGGTCGGCGTCGCCCGCCGCGGCGGCGCTGCCGGTGCCGAGCGCCAGGGGCACGCCGGCGTCGGCGAACCGCTCCAGCGGTGCGTCGCCGACCCCGAGCATCCCGTTCGCGCGGGGGCAGCAGACGACGCCGACGCCGTTCGCCGCCAGCGACCGCGCCTCGGCGAGGTCGACCCAGACGCCGTGGGCGATCGTGGTGCCGGGCCGCAGCAGCCCGAGGGACTCGAGGTAGCCGATGGCGCCCCGGCCGGTGCCGCCGTCGGCCCACTCGACGTCGAGCCCGACGTCGGCGACGAGGTCGACCAGCGGGCCGTCGCCGGTGCGCAGTGCCGCGATCTCGGCGTTGGACTCCGCCGCGCGGATCTGGAGGGGCCGTCCCCGCGCGGCGGCGAGCGCCCCGAGGGCCTGCAGCACGCCCGTGCCCAGGGTGTAGGGCGAGTGGGGGGCCACCCCGACGGTGCGCCCGGGGGCGGGCCGGTCGAGGGACGTGGCCACGGCGGCGAGGACGTCGTCGTGCTGGTCGGCGTCGACAAGCATCACCTGGACCAGGGAGTGACCCGCCAGGCCGGCGCGGCTGGCGGCGGGGACCCCGGGGCCGCGGAGGACCGAGTCGACGACGGCCGTGACGCCGTGGCGGAGCGCGTCCTGGACCCCGCGGTGCGCCGAGCGCGTCCACCGCTCCGCATCCCACCCGCTGGTGTAGCCGAGGACGGCGCGCAGCCACACGTGGAACGGGCCGGGCCGGGCGATCTCGCGGACGTCGGAGTGCTCGAGGACGGTGTGCCCGTCGACCAACCCGGGCAGCAGGACGCCGTCGACGTGGTGCTCTCGGTCCGCGGAGGGTCGTAGGTCCGACCGGGTCCCGAGGGCCATGATCACCCCGTCGGTCACCAGGACGGCGCCGTCGGCGAGCGGCGGTCCGGACATCGGGCAGACGACGGACGCGGAGTAGAGGACAGACGGCACCGAACGTTGGAGTCTACGCACGATGGCTGAGCACCTCGGACACAGGAGCGGACGACGGCGTCGCAGCGCCCGGCGAGGACGGGTTCCGGGCGACCACCAGGGGGACCGCTGCGACATGTGCGGGCGGACCGTCACCGTCGACGCCGAGGGGCGCTGCGCCCTCGGCCACCAGGCGATCCCGCCCGACGAGGCAGCCGCACGCCGCCGCCACCGCGAGGAGCGGCGCGGTCGGGGTGCCGCGGGAGGGGAGGCCGAGGGCAGATATCCCCAGGGCAGCGACGCCGAGGAGGCGGACGTCATCGCCAGCTGGACCGAGCCCAGGATCGGCTTCTCGACGCGCGCCGCACCCCCTCCCCTCGCCCCCGCCGAGGCGCTCCCGGTCATGGACCCGGTACCCGAGGTGCCCGCCGATGGGACGACCCCGCCGGCGGACGCCGACCCCCTCCCCCTGCGGATCCCCGAGCGGCTGCGCCGTCCCCTAGACGCGCCGTCGGCCGTGGGCCCGATCGCCTCCGCGCTCGATGCCGGGATCGAGGACGCCCACCCCCAGCCGGCAGCGGTGGCGGTGGCGGACCTGACCCCCTCGGCGGTGTCGGTGCTCGACGTCGCGATCCCCCGGCCAGGTCGACACGAGCCGACGCCGACCGTCGACGTGGCGACGGACCCGACCCCCGCCCGGTCGGAGGTGCCGGACGTCGAACCGCCCCGGTCGTGGACGATCCGGCTCGCCGCGACGGCGTTCGTGGCCGTGCTGCTCGCGGTCGCCTGGTACCTCGCCACCGCGATCTGACCGTCCGAGCGGCCGCTCGGACGGTTCGAGTGCCCGCTCCTACCGTGGGTCGGGGCGATACCGCGTCGAGGAGCTCGCTGACGTCGCCGACGTCAGCGTGGACACCATCCGCTACTACCAGGCCATCGACCTGCTGCCGGCGCCCGAGCGGGAGGGGCGGGCGGCCTGGTACGACGACGGGCACCTGTCGACGCTGCGGCGGATCCGCGAGCTGAAGGACCAGGGCTTCACCCTCGCGATGATCGCCCGGGTGCTCGCCGGCCAGCTCGACGCGGGGGAGGAGGCGCTGGCCGCCGCGATCGTGGCGCGCGACGAGACCGCCCCGGAGGTGCCCGCCGCGATGACCCTGCCGGAGCTGAGCGCCCACACGGGCGTGTCGGAGACCGTCCTGGCCGCGGTCGCCCGACAGGGCATCCTGATCGGCCCGGAGTCCGACGAGGCGCCCTACACCCCAGCCGACGCCGAGGCGGTCCGCGCGGGGCAGGCGCTCCTCGACTCCGGGGTGCCCATCAGCGAGCTCCTCGCCCTCGCCCGCGAGCACGACGCGGCGATCGGGGGGATCGCCGAGCAGGCCGTCGACCTGTTCGCCCGGTTCGTGCGCGATCCGATCCGGGCGCGGGAGCCCGACGAGGAGCGGGCGGCCGCGGAGATGGTCGCCGCCCTCCAGACGATGCTGCCCGCCGCCACCGACATCATCGCCCACACCTTCCGCCGCCGCCTGCTGCAGGCCGCCCGCGAGCGGATCGAGGCGGACGCGGCGGCGGAGGGTGAGGTGTCGACGTGACCGTCGGCGCGCTGCGCGACCCCGACGGGTACGCCTTCACGACCGAGGGGGCCGGCTGGGTCGGGAACGGGGTGCGGGACCGCTTCACCCCGTCGGGTCCGACGCGGTTCGCCGACGCCGCGGCGTGGGCGTCAGAGGCCCTGGCGCCCGACGACGTCGCCTTCGCCGCCTTCACCTTCGACGGGTCGCCGGGCAGCGCTCTGGTCGTCCCCGAGGAGGTCCACGCGGTGCGCACCGACAGCGCCCCGCCGCCGGACCTCGGCCGGGTCGACGGCAGGATCCGCTACGCCGGCTCGTCGGTCGACGAGGTCGCCTGGATGGAGGCCGTCGCCACCGCCACGACGCGGATCCGGGCGGGGGCGTACGAGAAGATCGTCCTCGCGCGCGACCTGCAGGTGTGGGCGGCCGACGAGCTCGACCCGATCGGCCTGGCGGCCCGGCTCGCGCGGCGCTTCCCGAGCTGCATGACCTTCCTCCACGAGCGGTTCGTCGGCTCCACCCCCGAGCTGCTGCTGCGCCGCGACGGCCGGCGCGTGACCTCGGTGGTGCTGGCCGGCACCGCCGCGCCGGACCCCGCGAGCGGCCGGGCGCTGCTCGCGAGCGCGAAGGACCAGGCCGAGCACGCGTTCGCGCGGGACTCCGCGCTCGCCGCGCTGGCCCCCTCCTGCGTCGAGCTGCACGCCGACGCCGAGCCGTGGCTGCTCCGCCTGGACAACCTCCAGCACCTCGCCACCCGCGTCACCGGCCTGCTGGACGCGGACCACCACGTCCTCGAGCTGGTCGGGGCGATGCACCCGACCGCGGCGGTCGGCGGCACGCCGCGCGACGTCGCGGTCGCCGACATCCGCCCCCTCGAGCAGATGGACCGGGCCCGCTACGCCGCCCCGATCGGGGTGGTCACGGGGTCGGGCGACGGGACCTTCGGGATCGCCCTGCGGTGCGCGCAGCTCGACGGCAACCGCGCCAGGCTGTTCGCCGGCTGCGGGATCGTCGCCGACAGCCTGCCCGACGACGAGCTCGAGGAGACGCGGCTCAAGCTGCAGGCCATGCAGTCGGTGCTGGCCGCCTGAAGGTGGCGGCCGGCCCGTCGGGGACGACCGCGTCAGGTGTGGGAGGTCTCCGCGGTGATCGTGTGCACCGGCAGCTCGAAGCGGCGGGCCAGGAGCGCCGGCAGGTCCGCGTGGAGCCACTGGGACATGTCGGGGCTGAGGGTCGTCAGCACGATCTCGTCGATCGGCTCGTCCGCGATGGCCCGGGAGGCGGCGACGACCGGGTTGGGGTCGGCGACGCGCCCGTGGGCGGCGATGCCGAGGTCCCGCAGGATCTCGATCGCCGTGCGCAGCCGGAACCGCGCCTGGGCGACCCCGACGTCGTCCGTCCGGTCCCTGAGCCCGCGGTCAGGCGACGCGAGCCTCCCGCCGCCGGGGGCGCTGGCCAGGTGGGCCGACGGGGTGGCCGGGACGACGACGAACACCGCGACCCGGTCGTGGGACGCCACCCGATCCGCCATCACCTCGCGCAGGGCGTCGGACCCGATGCCCTGGTTGGCGAGCAGCAGGATCGTCTGCACGCCGTCGTCGCCGGCCAGCGACCGGTACAGCGGCTCGGCGGCGTGGACCCCGGGGTAGGCCATCTGCTCGAGGAGCGCGTGGGGCACGTGGTGGTCGTGCTCCATGTGGTCCGCGAGCTCTGCGCGGTTCGTGAACCGCAACGGGCAGCGGGTGCAGGTGTGGATGCTCAACGCACGTCACCTCTCAGCTGTTCGGTGCTGCACCGCTGATCGTACGCGAGGATGGGCCCCCATGGACACGCACACGGGTGAGGGCGCACGGGACGGCGGTTGGTGGTGGTGCCTTACCCACGAGACCGTCGAGCAGGGGTCGACCTGCCGGGCCCAGGACCGGCTGGGGCCGTACCCGACCGCCGACGCCGCACGTGACTGGAAGGCCCGCCGGGACGCCCGGGAGGAGGCCTGGGAGGCCGAGGACGAGCGCTGGGAGTCCTGAGGCCCGCGGAGCCCCGGCCGGACGACCCCGCCACCCCAGCCGGCTAGCGCCCCCGGGGGTCGACGGCGGCGGCGATCGCCCGCCGGGTGCGGTGGTACCTGGCGGTCTCGGCCGGCGTGTCGGTCCGCACCTCCACCAGGGTGACGTCGGGGGTCGCCCAGGCGTCGGCGAGCACCTGGCCCAGCTCGGCCGGGTCGTCGACGTGGGTGTAGCCGACCCCGACGGTCATCGCGAGCCCGTGCAGGCTGACGCCGTGCGGGGTCGCGAAGAGCCGGCGGAAGGTGACCTCGTCGAGCGCCTCGCCGTACGGCAGGAGGTGGAAGATCCCTCCTCCGTCGTTGTTGAGGACGACCACGGGGAGGGAGGGGCGCGGCTCGTCGGGCCCCATCACGAGACCGGTGAGGTCGTGGACGATCGAGAGGTCGCCGGCCAGGGCGACCGTCGGCCCGCCGGCGCCGAGCGCGACCCCGATCGCGGTCGAGGTGAACCCGTCGATGCCGGACGCGCCGCGGTTGCCGACCACGTGGATCGGGGCCGGGACCATCGCCTCGTCCAGGTGGCGGACCGGCAGCGACGACGCGACGACGAGGTGCCCGCCGGCGGGGACGGCCGCGGCGACGTCGCGGGCGGTGCCCAGCTCGGACATGCCGGCGTGGCGGTCCAGCTCGTCGTCGAGCACCGCGGCGGCCCGGCGGTCGGCGTCGCGCCAGGCGGACAGGACCGCGCCGTCGGCATCGGGCAGGTCCGCGGTCCAGGCGTCGAAGGTGCGCCGGACGAGGTGGGTGGTGTGGCGGCCGGGGTCCCAGCCGCGGTCCCACGGATCGATCGTCACGACCTCCTCGGCACCGGCGACGAGGGCGCTGGTGGGCCGGCTCAGCACCGGCCGGCCGAGCTGGACGACCACCTGGGGGCGCATGGCCGCCACGAAGGCCTCGGACGCGGCCAGCCAGTGCCCGCACCGCAGGGCCGTGCCCCGGCGCAGGCCGCTGGTCGGCTCGGCGATCACCGGCAGCCCGAGGCGCTCGGCGGCGGCGAGGATCCGGTCCGCGTCCGGGATGTCCAGTCCGGTGTCGGCCAGCAGCGGGCTCGGGCCGGCCAGCGCCCCCTCCCCGGCGACGAGGACCGCGGGGCGACCGTCGAGGACGGCATCCGGGCGGATCCCGGCGGGCCGCTCCTCGACCGGTCGCGGCGGCAGGCCGCGGACCCAGGACGCGCCCTCGCCGGCGCCGGGCGGACCGGTGCGGAGGGTCGGCGGCGGCCGGTCGGGGTCGAGCAGCGGCTCGCGCAGCGGGATGTTGAGGTGGACCGGGCCGGGGTGGAGCCCGTCGGCGTGGTCGACGGCGGTCGCGACCAGGCCGCGGAGGGCGCGCTCGTCGCGGTCCGCGCCGCGCTCGACCACGTCGGCGGCGAACCGCACCGCGTCGCCGTACAACCCGACCTGGCGGATGGTCTGGTTCGCCCCGGTCCCCCTCGCCTCGGGTGGCCGGTCGGCGGTGAGCACGATCAGCGCGACCCCGGCGGCATCGGCCTCGATGACGGCCGGGTGGTAGTTCGCGGTGGCCGTCCCCGAGGAGCACACGACCGCGGCCGGGCGACCGCTGCCGCGGGCGAGGCCGAGGGCCAGGAACCCGGCGCTGCGCTCGTCGACCCGCACGTGCAGGCGCGGGACGGCGGCCGCCGCCGCGAGGGCGATCGGCGCGCTGCGGGACCCCGGCGAGATCACCACGTCGGTGACGCCCTGCCGGACGAGGGCGTCGACGAGGACCGTCCCGATCTCCGTCGCGCTCAGCACGTGGGCACCTCGGTGGTGGCGGCGCGGGCTGCCTCGGCGGTGTGGGCTGCCTCGGCGGCGTCGTAGCGGGTGAGGTCCGCGGCCGGGTCGGTGGCCGACCAGCGCTGCAGCAGGTGCACGTCGGGCGTGACCGGGCGGACCGCGAGGTGGCCGCCGACCGGGGCGAGCGGGTCGTCGGTGACGTCCCCGGCCAGCAGCGTCGCCGTGCCGAGGCCGCAGGCGTACGGCAGCTCGGGCAGTGCGGCGGCGAGCGCGAGGCCGGCGGCGAGGCCGACGGAGGTCTCGACGGCCGAGGACACCACGGCGGGCAGGCCGGCCGCCTCGACGACCTGCAGGGCCCGCCGGACGCCGCCGAGGGGCTGGACCTTCACGACGACGACGTCGGCGGCCTCGAGCCCTGCGACCCGCAGGGGGTCCTCGGCGGTGCGGATCGACTCGTCGGCGGCGAGGCGGACGTCGACCCGACGGCGGAGGGCGGCCATCTCCTCGAGGGTCGCGCAGGGCTGCTCGGCGTACTGCAGGCCCCCGGCCGCGGTGTCGAGGGCGCGCAGGGCGGTGATCGCGTCGTCGACGTCCCAGGCCCCGTTGGCGTCCACGCGGACGTGCCCGTCCGGCCCGAGCGCGTCGCGGACGGCCTCGACCCGGGCGATGTCGTCGGCGAGGGCCTGGCCCGGCTCGGCCACCTTCACCTTCGCGGTGGCGCAGCCGCTGGCGGCGACCATGGCGTGGGCGGTGGAGGGGTCGACGGCGGGGACGGTCGTGTTCACCGCGACGGCGTCCCGGACCGGCACGGGCCAGCCCTCGGTCGCCGCCTCCTGCGCCGCAGCCCACCACCAGCGGGTGACCGCCGGGGGGTACTCGGGGAACGGGCTGAACTCGCCCCACCCCGCCGGCCCCCGGACCAGCACGGCCCGGCGCCGGTCGACCCGGCGGAACCGGGTGACCAGCGGGATCTCGACGACGTGCAGCTCGGTGGCCATGGGTGGGCCAGAACCCTACCGGCCGGCGAGCACCAGCCCGATGGCGAGGGCGACGGCGAAGACGAGCTGGACGCGGGCGGTGCCTGCCAGGACCTGGATCAGGGCGGGGCCGCGGGCGCCCTCGCGAACCAGTCCGAGCGGCCTGGCGGACAGCGGGACGGCCACGGCGGCGACGACGGGCCACGGGGACCTGGCGCTCAGCGCGATCACCCCGATGAACCCGAACGCGACGACGAAGAGGGCGAGGAAGAGGGTGCGGGTCGGCCCCTCCCCCAGCGCGATGGCGAGGGTGCGCTTGCCGGCCGCGGTGTCGGTGGGGATGTCCCGCAGGTTGTTGGCGACCAGGATGGCGACGGCGAACAGGCCGACGGGGACCGCGGCGATGACCGCGGTGCGGATCACCTGCTCGTCCTGGACGAAGGCGCTGCCCACCGTCGCGACCAGACCGAAGAAGACGAAGACCATCACCTCACCCAACCCGAGCGATGCGTACGGCTTCGGCCCCCCGGAGTACCCGAGCGCCGCGGCGAAGCACACCGCCCCGACCGCGACCAGCCACCACGTGGTCGCGGCGGCCAGCGCGATCCCCGCCGCGGCGGTCACCCCGAGCGCGATCGCGATCGCACGCTTCATCGCCGCCGGTGCGACGAGGCCCGACGCGACCGCCCGGCGGGGGCCGACCCGCGCCTCGGTGTCGACGCCCTTGACGCCGTCGAAGTAGTCGTTCGCGTAGTTCACCGCGACCTGGACGCTCACGGCGACGACGAGCGCCGCGACGGCCCGCCAGGCGATGAACCGGTCGGCGGCGGCCGTGCCCACGAGCACCGGCGCGACGGCGGCGGCCAGCGTCTTGGGCCGGGCGGCCTCCACGTACGGGTTCACGTCGCTCCTCGATCTCTGCCGGACGGGCGGCTCGGTACCGTAGCGCGGTGCCAGACGCCGACGACCAGCCGGACGACCAGCCGTCACGCCTCCTGCTCGCGGTCGAGGCGACCCCCGAGGCGCTGCTGCCGCGGCTCCGCGACGCCTGGGACGGCGGTCCGGCGGTCCTCCCCCTCGACCCGCGCTTGCCGCCCCGCGCCCGCGGCGCGCTCGTGGCGGCACTCAAGCCGGGCGCGGTCTCCAAGCCCGGCGGGCTGGTCTCCCTGCCGGGCGCCACCCCCGTCGCCGACGACGTGGTCGCGGTCGTGGCGACCAGCGGCTCGACCGGCCCGCCGAAGGGGGTGGAGCTCACCCGCCACGCGCTCGCGGCCAGCGTCGACGGCGGCTTGTCCCGCACCGGAGCCGACCCGGAGGTGCCGTGGGTCGCCTGCCTGCCCGTCAGCCACGTCGGCGGGCTGCTGGTGCTGCTCCGGGCGATCACGACCGGCACGGCGCCCGTCGACGTCGACGGGTTCGACGCCGACCGGATCGCCGCGCTCGGACACCCGGTGCACCTCGCGGTCGTCCCGACCATGCTGCGCCGCCTGCTGGCCGCCGGCGCCGACCCCGAGCGCTGGGCCACCGTCCTGGTCGGCGGGGCGCGGCTGCCCGACGACCTCCGCAGCGCCGTGCCGCACCTGACGACCACGTACGGGATGACCGAGACGTCCGGGGGGTGCGTCTACGACGGCGTGCCGCTGCCCGGCGTGACCGTGTCGGAGGCCGACGACGGCCGTCTCCGGATCGGCGGCGCGACCCTGATGCGGGGCTACCGGCGGCTGGCCGGCCCCTCCCCGACCCCTCCCCCGCCGGCGGGGTTGGACCCGGACGGGGCGTTCACGCCCGCCGACCTCGGCACGGTCGACGACGACGGCCGCGTGACCGTCCTCGGGCGGGCCGACGACGTGATCGTGACCGGCGGGGAGAAGGTCGTGGCCAGCCAGGTCGCCGCGCGCCTGGAGGCCCACCCCGCCGTCGCGGAGGCCGAGGTGCTGGGGGTCCCGGATCCCGAGTGGGGGCAGCGCGCCGTCGCGGTCGTCGTCCCCGCCGAGGTGGGCGCGATCCTGTCCCTCGCCCTCCTCCGCTCGTTCGTCGCCGACGAGATGCCGCGCTACGCCGCTCCCCAGGACCTGGTCGTCGTCAACGCCCTCCCGCGCCTGGCCACCGGGAAGGTGGACCGCGTGGCGCTGCGACGGGCCCTCTCCGGGCGCTGACGCGGACGTCCCGGCCGGGCGGGTCCGACGGGCAGTCCCGGAGGACGTGCATGATGGGGGGCATGCAGACCCAACCCGCGGACCCGACGAGCCCGGTCCTGGCCAACGCGGTCGTGGTGGCCGGCTTCGCGGTGATCTTCACGACGTTCGTCTTCGACACGCCCTGGTCGGTGGCCATCGGCGTGGCCATGGTCCTGGCCGGCGGCCTCTGGGCGGGGTTCAGCGGGACCGGGTTCGCCGGCATCGCCGACCCGGTCCCCGGCACCCCGGAGCCGCCGGCGGTCGAGGGGGCGCGGGCGACGCGCGAGGGCGCCGAGGGCCACCCGAAGCCGGAGTCCGGCCGCGTGGAGCAGACCGACGGACGCACCGCCTGAGCCGCGCCGCCGCGTGCAGCGGCGGGACCCGGACGACCAGCAGGGGTGGGGGGACGTCCCCACCTCGGCGCTCGAGCACCCGTACGTCCGGCTGCTGCAGGTACTCGCCTTCGCGCTGGTCGTGTTCCTCGGCCTGAACCAGCTGGGTCTGCTCGACGACACGCCCGACGCGCTGCGGACGACGAGGATCACCGGCGAGGACCCCGTGAGCGCCGCGGCGTCGGTCGCCCGCCAGAGCCACGGCGGCGGCGCGCCGACGGTCGTGCTCGCCGGGATCGACGCGCTGGCCGACGGCGTGGTCGCGACCGGCCTCGCCGGCGCGGTGGGCGCACCGATCCTGCTCAACGAGTCGGGAGGGTTGAACCCGCAGACCCGTGACGTGCTCCGCGAGCTCGACACCGAGCGGGTGTTCCTGATCGGCGGGACGAACGCCCTGAGCGCCGACGTCGCGCGGGTGCTCGAGGAGGACCTCGACCTCGAGGTGGTCCGCGTCGCCGGGGGGTCCCGGTTCGACACCGCCTCGCGGGTCGCCGACCTGGTCGCGGCCGAGACCGAGCCGGCGGAGATAGACGGGTTGCGGTCCGCGCTGGTCGTGCCGGCCGAGGACGTCGCCGCAGCGCTCGAGGCCGGGTCGATCGCAGCGTCCCGGGCCACCCCGATGCCGGTGCTGATCAGCCAGGGGGGCCGGCTGCCCGAGCCGACGGTGGCGGCCATCGAGCGGCTGGGCATCGAGCAGCTCGTCGTCGTGGCGGGCACCGGGGCCGGCGCGGGGGCCGTGGAGCAGGACTTCGACGGCCCGGTCCGGGTGGTCGAGGGCGTCAACGGCGCCGCCGACCTGGCGATCGACATCCGGGACTTCCGGCCGCCGAGAGCCGTGGTGGTCCCCGCCGGCGACCAGGCGCGGACGCTGATCGCCGGGCCCCTCGCGGGCCGCGAGTCCGGCGTGATCCTGACCGCCGACACCGCCCAGTCCTGGCTGGCGGAGAACTGCGGCACCCTCGGCGAGCTGTTCGTCGTCGGCGAGGAGGACGAGGTCACGGACGCCCAGGTCGAGGCCGCCGAGATCGCCGCGACGGACTGTGGCGAGGACGCGTGAGCGCCTCGGCGTCGCGGCCGTCACCGCGGCGCTGGCCCTCGGCGCGGTCGCGTGCAGCGGCGGCGGCCGCGAGCTGACCGGACCCCCGTCCGGCCAGGAGGACGACGTGCCGGCGGACGCCCCCACCGGCTTGTACGTCGAGGGGGAGGACGAGCCGGAGCCGTCGCAGGGCCCGCTCCTGCAACCGGGGTCGTGACCGGCTGGCCGACGGGTCTGGCCCCCTGCGGGCCGAAGGTCCCCCGCGTCCCCGGACGTTCAGCCTTCCGCTCGGGACGCTGCGCCCCCATGATGGTCACCATCGGATCACGCCCGGTGATCAGGTCGTGGACGACGAGGAGGTCCTGATGTCGGTCAAGGAGTGGATGGCCATCGACCCGGTGGTGGTCGGGCCGGACGTCGAGGTGCGACAGGCCCGCAAGCTGCTGGCCCAGCACGGCATCCGGCACCTGCCGGTCGTCGACGACGGCGTGCTGATCGGGATCGTGAGCGACCGCGACGTGAAGATCGACGACCGCTCCCTGCACCGCCTCGAGGCGCTCGAGCGCATCGGCGAGGCCGTGGGCGAGGGCAAGCCGGTCGAGGCGGTGATGAGCGGATCGGTCCACACCATCGGACCGGACGACAGCGTCGGCGACGCCGCACGGCTGATGCTGTCGCGGCGCGTCAGCGCCCTGCCCGTCGTCGACGACGAGCGGGCCCTGCTCGGGATCATCACCACCACCGACTGCCTGCTCGCCGCGCTGACGTGCAACCCGGACCTCGAGCACCCGCTCCTGTTCACGGGATCCACCGACGCGGAGTAGCCGCCGACCGGGATCGGGGCACGCCACAGGAGGGTCCGATGGCCACGGAGACCGCGCAGAGGGCGCTCGAGCCGCTGACGGTCGAGGAGTGCATGGCGCTGCTCGACCGCACCTACCTGGGACGGCTGGCGTACGTCGCCGACGGGCGCCCCCGGATCGTCCCGCTGAACTTCCTCTACGACCGCGGGACGGTCCTCGTCCGCATCGGCTACGGCACGCTCCTCGACGCCGTCCAGGGCGCGCACGTGGTGTTCGAGATCGACGGGGTCGACCCGCTGTCGCACACCGGCTGGAGCGTGATCGTCACCGGGGTCGCGGAGGAGGTGTGGCAGCCCGACCAGCTCGACGTCGTCCGCGACCTGCCGCTGCGCCCGTGGGCCCCGGGCGAACGGGACCACTACGTCCGGATCGCCCCGTCGGCGATCACCGGTCGCCGCATCGGCCGCCGGACCTGACCGCGGCTGCTTCCGACCGCGGCTGGGGCCTCCCGGCTAGGAGGCGGTGAGCGCGGCGGTCACGACGCTGACGAGGGCCTCGGCCCCGCGGTCGCTGACGTGGACCCCGTCCCCGCCGAAGTAGGCGGGGGTCGCGTCCGAGGCGCCGTTCCAGTCGGCCAGCACGGTGTTCGGCCAGCGGCCGGTGGCGCCGCTGAGCGCGCGGTTGACGGCCGTCTCCCAGGGCCGGGGGACCCGGACGTTCACGAGCACGACCCGGCTGGCGTCCTCGAAGTGGCCGAGGACCTCGTCGATCGTCGCGGTGTTCGTGGCACCGTTGCTGCCCAGGTGGATGACGACCGCGTCGTCGGGACCGGGCACGCGGTCGTCGTCGACGAGCTCGTGCCACTGCCGGCCGATGCGGGCGTCGACGGTCACGCTCGGGCCCATCGCCTCGAAGTGCGGGGCCGCGCCGACGATCACCGAGTCGCCGTACACGTAGATCTGGTCGTACCGCTGTGACAGCGCCGTCGCCGTGGCGGGATCAGCTGGCGCCTCCCCGGGCTCCGGCGCGGACCGGTCACCGGTCCGGGACGGGTCCCCGTCATCCACCGGGTGCAGCGGCACCGGCTCGACGGCGGGCTTGGCGGCCGTGCTGACCGGTGCCGGCGTGGCCGCCGCGGCCGCGTCGACGGGCAGCTGGGCGTTGCCGACGGCGACCATCGCCAGCACCGAGAGCGCGGCGACGGCGCTGCCCCGCTTGAGGGCCGCGGTCTCGGGGGCCGCACGCCGGAGCGCGCGGAGCTGCTCGAGGAACCGGCCCTCGCGGATCGGCTGCTCGATGTAGGTGTAGGAGATCTCGGCCAGCGCGACGGTGGCGCCGAGCCGGACGAGCGTCAGCCACGGGTCGCCGACGATCGTGTCGACGCCCGGCCGCAGCACCATGAACAGCGGCCAGTGCCACAGGTACATGCCGTAGGAGCGCGCGCCGATCCAGCGGAGGGGCCGCCACGACAGCGGGACGCTGAGGAACGACCCGGGCGTCACGACGGCGGCGAGGACGGCCGCGGTGGCGAGCGCCACGACCGCGAACCCGCCCTGGTAGAGGCGGGCGTCGTAGGCGCCGAGCACGACGAACTGGCTCACGAGCACCGCCGCGCCGACGACGCCGACGAGGTCGGGGATCGCGGCGGTGCGCACCTTGCCGACGCCGAGGGTCGCCCAGGGCCGCCAGACCATGGCGAGGGCCACGCCGATGAGGATGCCGGCGGCCCGGGTGTCGGTGCCGTAGTAGAGCCGGGACGGGTCGACGGCCGGATCGAACCAGCGCCACATCAGCGCGGTCGAGGCCACCGCGCCGACCACGGCCGCGGCGAGCGTCAGGCGACGTCCGAGCAGCCGGCGCCCCGCGAGGAACAGCAGCGGGAAGACCAGGTAGAACTGCTCCTCGATCGCGAGGGACCACAGGTGCTGGAGCAGCGGCGGGCGGCCGAAGGACTCGAAGTACGACTGCTCGGTCGCGATCAGCGACCAGTTCATGACGTAGCCGAGGGCCGCGGCCACCTGTCCGCCCAGGTTCCCGAGCGCGTCGGTCGCGGTGAACGCCGCCAGCACCGCCACGCCCGCGAGCACGACACCGAGGGCCGGGAGCAGCCGGCGGGCCCGGCGCTTCCAGAAGGTCAGCAGGTCGATGCGCCCCGTCCGCTCGTACTCGGTGATCAGCAGGGCGGTGATCAGGTACCCGCTGATGGTGAAGAACACCTCGACGCCCAGGTAGCCGCCGCCGAGCCACGCCTCGTCGGCGTGGTACGCCATCACCGCCACCACGGCGATCGCGCGCAGCCCGTCGAGGGCCGGGAGGTACGGCAGTCGCCGCACGGGGCCCATGCTGAACGACAGGCCGTGTCTGGCGGGGAAGCTCACGTCCGGGGGTGCTCCGAGGCGAGGTCGACGAGGGTGATCCGGGCGGCCGGAACCGTACGCGCGAGGGTACTCCCGCGCGGTGTGCGTGTGGACGGGTCAAGTCGAGGTCGAGGGTTGCGCGGAGGTCCGTCGGTCGCGCCGGCTCTAGGATCCGACGGCCGACGTCGACGACCCTGGAGCTGAGGTTGATGCCCGAGCACGTGTCCTACGCCGTGGCCGGCGGGGTGGCGACCCTGACCATGGACCACGCCGAGACCCGCAACGCCCTCACCGCGGAGCTGGTGAACGGCCTGGGTGATGGCCTCGCCCGGGCCGAGGCGGACCCGGACGTCCGGGTGGTGGTCCTGACGAACCGGGGGGCGGCGTTCTGCGCCGGCGCCGACCTGAAGGGCGTGTCGCAGGAGGAGCCCCGCTACACCCTGGTGGAGCTGCTCGACGCGATCCAGACGTCCGCGACCCCGGTCGTGGGTCGCATCGCGGGGCACTGCACCGGCGGGGGGGTCGGTCTGGCGGCCGCGTGCGACGTGTCGCTGATGGTGGCCGACGCGGTCATGGGCTTCACCGAGGTCCGCATCGGCGTGGTGCCGGCGATCATCAGCGTCGTCTGCCTGCCGAAGATGCGCCGCGGTGACGCGATGGAGCTGTTCCTGTCCGGCGAGAAGATCGCCGCCGCCCGCGCGGCAGAGGTCGGGCTGGTGACCCGTGCGGTCCCGCCGGAGGCGCTCGACGGGGCGGTCGCCGGCGTCGTGGGCGCGATCGCCCGAGGCGGTCCTGAGGCGCTGGGACTGGCCAAGCGGCTGGTGAACGAGGTCCCCGCCATGGACCGTCAGGCGGCGTTCGCCTGGACCGCGGAGATCTCCGCCGAGCGCTTCGCCTCGACCGAGGCGGCGGAGGGCATCGCCGCGTTCCGCGAGCGGCGCGACGCTGCGTGGGTGTCCGCAGACGGTGGCGCGGGGAGGTGACACGATCGGGGCCTGCGTCGCCTGACGGCGATCGAGGCCCCGATCGTGGCGGATGTCGTCGGGTCCTCAGCGCGAGGAGGCGGAGAACCGCGCGAGCTGGCGGGACTGGACCACCAGGCGACCCTCGCCGTCGTGGACCAGCGCGTCCTCGTCGAGGAACCCGTCGCCGACGTGGTTGGTCGTCGCCCGCACCGTCAGCGGTCCGGCGGCCGGCCGGGCGCGGACGTGGGCGGTCAGCTCGACGGTCGGCACCCAGCCGGTGACGCCCATGGCGGCCCACACGGCCGGTGGGGTGATGTCGCAGGCGATCAGCGCGGCGAGCTGGCCGAGCCGGGCGTCGGTCGACTCGAGGTCGGTCACCACGCGGATCTCGGCGACCTCGCCCGTCCGGCCCTCGGTGAACCCGGTCGTGGCCGTGTCGAGTCGCATCCCGACGCGCCGGGAGACCCGTGGGGCCGGGAACGCCACCTCGTCGGCGTCCGCCCGCGGGCTGAGCGTGGCGCTGTCGGGGTCCCAGGGGGCGGCGGCATGCCACGACGGGCCCTCGATGGTCGTGCGGTCACCCACCGAGGCCATGACCGCGAGGACCGGCTCGCCCTGCTGGGTGCCGGTGGCCGTCACGGTGGTGAACCGGCGGCTGCCGCCCACCCGAGAGACGGCGAAGGCGATGGGGCCCATGGCGGCCTTGCGTAGGTAGTGCGTCGTCGTCGTGAACAGGTCCGGCTGCCCGGTGGCCGCGAGGACCGCCGACCCGGCCAACGCCGCCAGGTAGCCCCCGTGGGGGATGCCGTGGACGTCGAAGCCGTCGTGGACGGTCGCGGTCCAGACGTCGCCGTCGGCCCGGACGGCCAGCGCCTCGCCCAGCGGGATCTGCTCGGTGTCCTCCATGGCTGGGTCAGGCTACCGGCGTCGGGCTGGCCGGGGACCGGGTTGCAGCGGCGTTGGAGGAACGTTGCAGCCCCGTCCCGTCGTGCCCACCGCAGGCCCGCACGTCCATAGGGTGCCGTCCACCGCGGGCCGGATGGTCGTGCCCGCCCGGAATCCGAGGTTCACATGTTGCGAGTACGACGGGGCACGCGGGTCGAGGTCCGCGCGCTCCTCGCCGCCACCGCGCTGGTCGCGGTGCTGGCTGCCCTGATCCCCTCCGCGGCGAGCGCCGCGGTCGTCCAGCGCCTCGAGGGCGACGACACCGTCTCGGCCGCGCTGGCCTGGTCGCAGTTCGCCTACCCCGACGGGGGCGTCACCACCGCCCTGCTGGGTCGCGCCGACGACTTCCCCGACGCGCTGTCCGCCGGCGGCCCCCAGGGCCAGGCCGAGACCGGCGCGCCGCTGCTGCTCACCCCCACCGACGCCCTCGACCCGGCGGTCGCCGCCGAGCTCGAGCGCCTCGGCGTGACCGACGTCGTCATCCTGGGCGGGGTCAACGCGATCTCCGCCGACGTCGAGGCCGCCCTCACCGAGGCCGGCTACACCGTCACCCGGCTCGAGGGCCCCGAGCGCATCGCGACCGCCGTGGCCGTCGCCGAGGCGACCTACCCCCAGGCCACCGCGGCGGTCCTCGCCCGCGCGCAGGCCGACGCCGAGGACCCCAGCCGGGCGTTCGCGGACTCCCTGGCGGCCGGCGCGCTGGCGGCCTCGCTGCAGGCCCCCGTGCTGCTCACCCCCACCGGTGAGCTGGACGCCGACGTGCTCGCCTACCTGACCGAGGCCGGCGTCGAGACCGTCTACGTCATCGGCGGCGAGCTCGCCATCTCCGCCGACGTCGAGGCCGCCCTGACCGAGGCCGGCTTCACCGTCCAGCGCGTGGGTGGCGACAACCGCGCCGCCACCGCCGTCGCGGTCGCCATGACCCAGTTCACCCAGGGCCCGCCGAACGCGGTCGCCCTGATCGAGGGCAGCGGACCCGACGCGTGGGCCTCCGGCCTGCCGGCTGCCGCCGCCAGCGCCACCCAGGGCATCGCCCTGCTGCTGACCGCCGGCGAGACCCTCCCGCCGGAGACCGAGGGCACCCTGGCCCAGCTCGGCGGCGCCCCGGTCGTGTGCGGCCCGCTGGTCGACCCCGCGGCCTGCGATGCCGCCGACGCGCCGCCGCCGGAGCCGCCGGGCACCGTCGTCACCGAGGGCCTCGCAGGTCCCCGCGACGTCGAGATCGGCCCCGACGGCGAGGTCTACGTCACCATCCAGAACTTCGGTGGCGAGGACTGCATCGACAGCCCCGACGGCGAGCTCTGCTTCGGTGAGACCAGCCAGGTGGTGTCCGTCGACACCGAGTCCGGGGAGACCACCCCGGTCGTCGACGGGCTCAGCTCCCTGAGCTTCGGCGTCGGTGCCAGCGACGTGGCGGTCGACGCCGAGGGCACGTTCCACATCGCGATGGGGCTCGGTGCGCCCCCCGAGGCCCGCGAGGGCTTCCCCGAGTCCGGGGCCCAGCTCGGAACCTACGTGCAGTCGAGCGAGGGCGAGACGACCGTCGTCGCCGACATCGCCGGCCACGAGGGTGAGGACGACCCCGACGGCGCCGGCGCCGACTCGAACCCCTACGCGATCGCCCTGGCGACCGACGGCGGCGTCGTGATCGCCGACGCGGGCGGCAACAGCTTGGTCCGCGTCGACGAGGAGGGGGCGATCACCACCCTGGCGACGTTCCCGGAGGTCGAGACCGAGGAGGGCCCCCGCCAGGCGGTGCCGACCTCGATCGCGGTCGGCCCCGACGGCGACTACTACGTCGGCGAGCTCGGCGGCGAGCAGCCCGGTGCCGCGCGCATCTGGCGGGTCCCGGCCGAGGGCGGTGAGCCCGAGGTGTACGCCGAGGGCCTGACGTTCGTCATCGACCTGGCGTTCGACGGCGAGGGGAACCTCTACGTCCTGAGCCTGTTCCCGACCGGGGTGCTGACCCGCATCTCGCCGGACGGCGAGCAGGTCGTCCTCAGCGAGGGCGACCTGGTCGAGCCGCTGGGCCTGGCTGTGGCCGAGGACGGCCTGTACGTCGTCAACTGCGGGCTGAGCTGCCCCGACGGCGGCCAGCTGCTCTTCGTCAGCTTCGACGAGCTGGCCGAGATGTTCGCCGGCGCGACGCTGGACCGCGGTGAGCCCGAGGGCTACACCTCCCCGGTCCACGAGGCGTGGGGCGACAGGATCGGTCCGCGCTAGCCCGGTGACGTGACGCAGCGCAGGGGCGGGTCGCATCGCGGCCCGCCCCTGTCGTGTCAGCCCACCCCACCGACCAGCTCCTCCCCCCGAGGTCCCCGATGTCGACTCGACCCCTGTCCCGCCGCCGGCTGCTCGCCACCGGGGCCGTGGGCGCCGCCGCCCTGGCCATCCCCGGACGGGCTGCCGCCCCCGCTGCCGCGGGGGTGCTGCCGCCGTGGTGCTCGATCCCGCTCGCGGGCTTCGCCGCGACACCCGAGGCGCTGCTGCCCGAGCTGTTCGCCGCCGAGCTGCGGGTCCCGCCGGTGGCGGTGCCGGTCGAGGACGCCGGCGGCGTGGACCGCTACCGGATCGCGGTGGTCTGCGCGACCGCGGAGATCCTCCCGGGACGCGAGACCGACCTGCTGACCTACGACGGCACCTGGCCGGGGCCCACGATCCGCGCGGTCCGGGGTCGCCCGGTCGAGGTGGAGGTCACCAACGGCCACGACGCGCCGGTGGTCGTGCACCTCCACGGCGGGGTGACCGCCCCGGAGCACGACGGCCACCCCCTCGACCAGATCGCCCCGGGCGCGCGGCGCACCTACCGCTACCCCAACGACCAGCCGGGCGCGACGCTCTGGTACCACGACCACGTGATGCACGCGACGGCCCGCAACGTCCACGCGGGGCTCGCCGGGGCGTACGTGCTCACCGACCCGGCCGAGGACGACGCCCTCGGGCTGCCCGATGCCGACCACGACCTGCTGTGGCTCCTGTCCGACCGCACCTTCGACGCCGATGGCCAGCTGGCGTACGACCCCGGCCCGACCCACGACGGCGTGCCCGGCGACGTCCTGTGCGTCAACGGCGTGCCGCACCCGTCGACCCGGCTGGACCGGGCGACGTACCGGGTGCGCGTGGTCAACGGTTCGAACAACCGGCCCTTCGGGCTCCGCCGCGCCGACGGCGTGCCGTGGACCCAGATCGGCGGGGACCAGGGGCTCCTCCCCGCCCCGGTCGAGCGGGACCAGCTCGACCTGTGGCCCGGTGAGCGCGCCGAGCTGGTGATGGACCTGGCCGCGGTCGCCGCGGGGACGTCGGTCACCATCGAGGACGTCGTCGCGCCCGAGGCCCGTCGCGGGCTGCTCCGCATCGCCGTGGGCGAGGCGACCGGGCCGGCCGTCGCCGTGCCCCGCGCGCTGCGGCCGATCGCGGCCACGGCGGCGCCGACGGCCACCCGCGAGGTGCTGCTGTCCTTCGCGAGCGACACCTGGCGGCTCAACGGCAACGCCTTCGACGCCGCCCGGATCGACGCGACGCCCCGCGCCGGCGCGCTCGAGCGGTGGCGCTTCCGCAACCCGTCGGCCGCCACGCACCCGATGCACCTGCACCAGGCGCACCTGCGGCTCGTGTCCCGGACGTCCCGGCAGGGCCAGGCCCTGACGGTCCAGCCGTGGGAGGAGGGGTGGGCCGACACCGTGCCCGTCCACGCCGGCCAGACCGTCGAGGTCGACGCCCGCTTCGCCCACATCCCGGGCACCTTCGTCTACCACTGCCACATCCTCGAGCACGAGGACCACGACATGATGGCCCAGCTCCGCGTCGTCGGCGCCCGGCGCCTGGCGGGGGCCGGCCGGGTCGAGACGGCCGTCGAGGTGTCCGCCACGACCTCCCCCGCCGACGCGCCGGTGGCGTGGGTCTGCAGCGCCGACGGCTTCGCCGACGCCCTCGCCGCGGGTCCGGCGGCGGCGGCGACCGGCGGGCCCGTGCTGCTCACGGGGCGCGACGCCCTGCACCCGGCGACCGCCGCGGAGCTGCGCCGCCTCGTGCCGGAGCGGATCGTCGTGGTCGGCGGCCCCTCCGCCGTCAGCGAGGCGGTCGCCCAGGCGCTCGCCGCGATCGCGCCGGTCGCGCGGCTGGCCGGCCCCTCCCGCCACGCCACCGCGGCGGCGGTGAGCGCCGCGACGTTCGCGTCGGCACCGGTGGTTCACCTCGCGACCGGCGACGCCTTCCCCGACGCGCTGGGCGGTGGCGCCGCGGCGGTGGCCGTCGGCGGTCCGCTGCTGCTGGTGTCCCGCGACGCGCTGCCGGCCGAGACCGCCGCCGAGCTGGCCCGGCTGGCCCCCGGGCGGGTGGTGGTGCTGGGCGGCACCGGCGCGATCGGCGAGGCGGTCGCGGCGGCGGCGGGCGAGGCCGCCGGGGCGCCGGTCGAGCGGATCGCCGGGCCGGACCGCCACGCCACGGCCGCCGCGCTGTCGGCGGCCACGTTCGCGCCGCGACCGGACGGCGTGGTCGTCGTCGCCACCGGCCAGGCGTTCCCGGATGCGCTCGCCGCCGCGCCGCTGGCGGGCGGGCGGGGCCCGCTGCTGCTGGTCCCGCCGACCGGCGTGCCGGACGTCGTCACGGCCGAGGTCAGCCGCCTGCAGCCCCGCGACCTGTTCGTGGTCGGCGGGGCGACCGCGGTGCCCGACGCCGTCGTGGCCGCGCTCGAGGCCCTCCTCGACGCCTGACCGCGCGGGCGGGCTCAGCCCGCGCCGAGGACCTCGTGGATCGGCACGGGCTCGGGCTCGGCGAGCTGCTCGGTCGAGCAGGACCCCGGCTCGCGGTCGGGTCGCCAGCGCAGCATCTTCGTGGTGCCGCGGAACCGCCCGGCGGTGGCCCAGGTGTAGCTGACCTCGACCACCCGCTCGGGGCGGAGCGGGATCCACGAGTGGTCGCCACCCCGGGCGCCGCTCCACCGGTTCGGGGCTCCGGGCATCGAGCCGTCGGCGTTGGCCTCGGCGTCGAGCCAGGCCGACCACGGATGGCCACTGAAGTCCTCCATGACCAGCGGGGCGACCTCGTCGAGCAGCTCCCGGCGCCTGGCCGCGGTGAAGCTGGCCGCCACCCCGACGTGCCACAGCTGCCCCTCGGGGCTGTAGAGGCCGAGGATCAGCGAGCCCACCCCGTCGCCGGACTTGTGGATCCGGTAGCCCGCCACGACGCAGTCGGCGCTGCGGACGTGCTTGAGCTTGAACTGGGTGCGCTTGTCGAAGGTGTAGGGGTCCCCGAGGGGCTTGACGATCAGGCCGTCCAGGCCCGCACCCTCGAACGCGTCGAACCACTCCATGGCCACGGCGGGGTCGCGAGTCGCGGGTGCAAGGTGGATCGGGGGGTGGAACCCGCCGGCGATGTCCTCGAGGACGGCGCGGCGCGCCTCGAACGGCTGGCTGATCAGCGACTCGTCCCCCAGCGCGAGCACGTCGAAGGCGACGAACTCCGCCGGCGTGCGCTCGGCCAGCATGGCGACACGGGACTCGGCCGGGTGGATCCGCTGGCCCAGCGCGTCGAAGTCGAGTCGGCCGTCGATGGCGACGAACAGCTCCCCGTCGACGACGCAGCGCTCGGGGAGGGCGTCGAGCAGCGGCGCGCGCATCTCCGGGAAGTACCGGTCCAGCGGCTTCTCGTTGCGGGAGCCCAGCACGACCTCGTCGCCGTCGCGGAAGACGATGCAGCGGTAGCCGTCCCACTTCGGCTCGTACGACATCGGGCCGTCCGGCAGGGCCTTGACGGGCTTGGCGAGCATGGGCTTGACGGGCGGCATGACGGGCAGGTCCACGTCGGCGAGCGTACCGGCCGCGATCGGGGTGACGTCGTGCGCGAGGCTCGAGAGGGGTAGAGGTGTGGCCATGGCCCGCTCGGCACGTCACCGCGCCGTCGTCGGGACCGGCGTGCTGCTGGTCGCCGTCGTGGCGGTCGTCAACGCGATCTCGCTGCCGTCGACCGCGCCGGCCGACGTCGACGGCGACTACGTCGTGACGGCGGCGTGGAACCTGGCGACCGAGGGCGTCTTCTCGACCTCCCGCGACGACGGGCCGCTCGATCACCACCCGGGCCGCGAACCCCTCTTCCCCGCCCTGCTCGCCGGGGCGATCCTCGTCGACGCCGTGGTGCACGGCGGCGGAGTGGTCGACGACCTCGACGTGGACTGCGTCGTCGAGGGCACGTCGCCGGCGTGTCGTGCGCCGAACGCGCGCTGGAAGCTGCTGAACGGCGTGCTGCTCCTCTGCCTGGTCGGGTTGACCTGGGCCACCGCCCGGCTGTGGCTGCCGCCCGCCTGGGCCCTCGCGCCGACCGCGGTCGTGGCGACGTCCACCAGCGTGCTGGGCTACGTCGACACCTACTACACCGAGGTCCTGGCGGCGCTGCTGCTCCTGGCCGCCAGCGCGGCGTCGGTGCAGCTCCAGCGCAGCGGTCGTCGGCGCTGGGCCGTCGCGGGCGGCCTGTCCCTCGGGCTGCTCGCGCTGACCAAGGCCATCTTCCTCTACGTGATCCCGCTCGTCGCGGCGGTGGTGTGGCTGGTCGGTGACCGGACCACCCGTGACGCCCGCACCGCGCACGGCCGGGTGGTCGCCGTACTGGTCGTGGCCGCGCTGTCGCTGCCGGTGGCGTGGATGGCCCGCAACGCGGTCGCCGGGGAGGGGTGGGTGATCACCCGCGGTGCGGACGCGGTCCTGATGACCCGGCTGTCCTACGACACCCTCACGGCGCGGGAGGCCGGCGCGGCGATCCTCTACTGGGCCACCCCCACCCACGGCCCCGACCTCGCGGCCGCGCTGCTGCCCGAGGACGCCCACGCCCGCCTCGACCGCGACGACCCGGACGGCTACTACCAGGGCCACGAGCGGGTGCGCGACGAGGTCGACCGCGACGGCCTGGGGACGGTGCTGGCGCGCCGAGCCGTCCCGCACGTCGTCCTCACGCCCCTCCTCCTCTACCGCGGGGCCGTCCCCTGGGCGCAGTTCGACGTCGACGGACCCGCCGTGCACGTCGGGGATCTCGCCGCCGAGCTGATCGGTCGCACGTACCTGCCCGCCATGGCGGTGCTGGCGTGGTGGGGGTGGCGCCGCCGCCGGTCCTCCCTGGCGCTGTTCGTCACGCCCGCCCTCGCGTCGTTCGCCCTCTACGCGGGCATGACCCACTTCATGCCCCGCTACAGCGTGCCGGCGGTCGGGGTCGGCGCGATCGCCGTCGCCGTCGCCGCCCACGCGCTGTGGCGGCGCGGACGGTCGGAGGACCGTCGTGCCACCGGGGCGGCGCCCCCGCCCTCCCCCGTGGCCGAGGACGTGTCGGCGTGAAGAGCCTCGGGCTGCTGGCGAGCGCCATCTCCGATCAGCGGCAGCGGCGGAACCTGCGGGTGGTCGTGCGACTGCTGGTCCTCCTCGTCGTCCTGACGGTGGCCTACGCGGCGGTGTTCCACCAGCTGATGGCCCTCGAGGACCGCGAGTTCTCCTGGACCACCAGCTTCTACTGGGTGCTGACGGTCATGTCGACGTTGGGGTTCGGCGACATCACCTTCGAGGGCGACGCGGGCAGGGCCTTCTCGATGCTGGTCCTCGCCACCGGCGCGGTGTTCATCCTCGTCCTGTTGCCGTTCGCGGTCATCAAGTTCGTCGTCGACCCGTGGATGGATGCGCGCGAGCGGTCACGCGCCCCACGGGAGCTCGACGACCGCACCGCGGGCCACATCATCATCACCCAGCTGGACGCGATGACCGACGCGCTCATCGATCACGCCCGCGCCGCGTCCATCCCGTACGTCGTGCTGGTGGACGACGTCGACGAGGCGCTGCGGCTGCACGACCGTGGCTACGCGGTGATGCGCGGCGAGCTGGACGACCCCTCGACGTACGTCGAGGCGCGGGCGGCACAGGCGGCGCTGCTGGTCACCACCCGCTCGGACGCGGCGAACACCAACGTCGCCTTCACCGTCCGCGGGGTGGACGAGGACGTCCCGATCGTCGCGACCGCCACGGCCGCCGCATCGGTCGACGTCCTCGAGCTGGCCGGCTGCGACCGGGTGCTGCAGATGGGCCAGCTGCTCGGGGAGGCCATGGCGCGACGCGTGCTCGGTCGGGACCGCCGCGCCCACGTGATCGGCTCGTTCGGCGTGATCCTCATCGCCGAGGCGACCGTCGCGGGGACCGACATGGTCGGTCGAGCGCTGGCGGAGGTGGACATGCGCCGTTGCGCCGGCGTCAACGTGATCGGCGTGTGGGGCGGTGGGACGTTCCGGCGGCCGACGCCGGACGAGGAGCTGGCGGAGGCGGACGTGCTGATCCTCGCCGGCACCGAGGAGCAGCTCGACGCGTACGACCGGATCCACGCGGCCGACGACCCCTACGACCTGTCGGTGCTGGTACTCGGCGGCGGGAGGGTCGGCCGGGCCGCCGCCACGGCCCTGGCGGAGCGGGGCATCGCCGCGACGGTCGTCGAGCAGGACCCGGACCGGCCCCGCGTCGACGGCGGCCGGTACGTCATCGGTGACGCCGCCGACCTCGAGGTGCTGCGCGAGGCGGGGATCGACGACGTCGGGGCCGTCCTGATCACCAGCCACGAGGACGACCGCAACGTCTTCCTGACCATCTACTGCCGCCGCCTCCGCGAGGACCTGCAGATCATCGCCAGGGCGACCCGCGACCGGAACACCGCGACGCTCCACCGGGCCGGCGCCGACGCGGTGCTGGGCTACGCGAGCCTCGGCGCCATCCGCATGTGGAACGTGATGGGCGACGACGACCGGCTGCTCGTGGTCGAGGGGGTGCAGCTGTTCCAGACCCCGGTGCCGCCGGGCCTCGCCGGCAGGAGCCTCGCGGACGCGGACGTCGGGGCGGAGACGGGGTGCACCGTGGTGGCGATCGAGGAGGGCGGGCAGGTGCGGGCCACCCCCGACCCCGAGACCCCGCTGCCGGCCGACGCGGACCTGGTGGTCATCGCCGACGACGAGTCCGAAGCGCGGTTCCGGGAGCGGTACCCGGCGCGCTGACGGTCGCGCCGACGGGGACCGCCCGTCGCCATGTCACACCTCCCCCCTAACCTTGATCGGTTGTGCCAAACTTCGGTCATGCCGAAGTTCGTCAACCGTGAACAAGAGCTCCGCGCGCTCGAGCGGGCCTGCGGGCCCGGCATGGCCGTGGTCAGCGGGCGGCGGCGGGTCGGGAAGACCGCGCTGCTCGACGCGTTCGCCGGCAGCCGACGGGCGATCTTCCTGCCCGGCACCCGTGCGCCGGTCGCCGAGGCCATGCGCCGCCTGGAGGAGCGCGTCCGGACCGTCGCCCCGCCCCAGCCCGGCGACCTGCTGGACCTCGGGCACCTCGAGTCCTGGGACGCCGCGCTCGGCTACCTCCTCGCCCGGGCGGCCGAGGAACCGCTGCTGCTGGTCCTCGACGAGTTCCCGTACCTGTGCGAGACCGACCCGTCCCTCCCCTCCACCCTCCAGGCCCGCTGGGACCACCGGGGCGACAGCCAGCTGTCGATCATCCTCGCCGGCAGCCACGTCGGGCTGATGGAGGAGCTGGTCGCCTCCGACGCCCCGCTCTTCGGCCGGCCGGACATGCACCTCCGGCTGCAGCCGTTCAGCTGGCGCCACGCACCGCTGCTCGTCGGCGGGGAGGATCCGGAGGTGTGGCTCGAGGCGTTCGTCACCGTCGGGGGCATGCCGCGCTACCTGGCCCTGTGGGATCCCCGCCACGACGCCGCCGCCAACCTGGCAGCGATGCTCGACGGCGCCGGCGCGCCCCTGGGCGACGAGGGGACCGTGGTCCTCCAGGAGCTCACCCCGGGCTCGGCCGCCGCCCGTGTGCTCGAGCTGGTGGCCCTGGGGGCCGGGTCGTTCACCGCGATCCGCGATCGCGCGGGGTTGGCGCCGGCGACCACGTCGGAGGCGCTGAGCGCCCTCGAGCGGCTCGGCCTCCTGGACCGGCTGACGCCCGTCGGCGAGGACCCGCGCCGCACGAAGCGGGTTCGCTACCAGGTGCGCGACCCGTTCCTCCGCCTGTGGCTCGGCGTGGTCCTCCCCCACCGGGATGCCTTCGAGCTGGGCCGTGGCGGGGCGGTCCTGCGACGGGCCGCCGACCGGATCGCCGCGTCGCAGGCGTCGGCCCTGCGGGGGGTCGTCGCCGACTGGCTGGCGGACCGCACCGGCGTCGCCTGCGGCGAGTGGTGGGGCGGCCCGGGAGAGGACGACGTCGACGTGATGGCGGTCGAGGGCCCCCACGTCCTGCACGCGGTCAGCTGCCACTGGGCAGCGGGGGTGGAGGGGAGGGTGTGGGCGGACCGGATCCGACAGGCCCTGGAGCGGCGACCGGAGGAGGTCGACGTCGTGGCGCGGAGCGGCTCGGGGGTGCTGACGCCCGCCGCGCTCTACGCCGACGGCGGATCCGGGTAGCGTGAGCCACATGGGCTTCGTCACGAACGATCCGAAGAAGGCCGACGAGAAGACCCCGGGCGGTCACGGCCTGGTCGTCGACCTGCAGCTGCGGGTCTGCCCGGAGTGCCGCCGCGAGGTGCCCGAGTGGCAGGACGAGTGCCCGCGCTGCGGCGTCGCGGCCGTCCCGCAGGCGTCGCTGCCCCCGACGATGCCGGACATCCCCGCCCACCTGCTGGTGGACGAGGACGCCGAGGACGCGCCTGAGGGGGGCGCGTCTGCAGACGGGTCCGACGGCGGGTCCGGCGCCGGCTGAGTCAGGCCGAGGGCGCCAGGCGGCCCGTCCGCCGCACCAGCTCGTCCGGCAGGGCGGCGAGGGGCACGACCGCGGGGGGGGGGGGGGGGGGGGG
>NZ_CAXQBR010000083.1 GCF_964222135.1 Euzebya sp. | reverse complement strand
GCCCTCCTCCGAGCGCGCCTGGGCGAGGGCGCGGCGCAGGGCGGGCAGCTCGCCCTCCCCGCGGCTCCGCCGCGCGCGGGCCTCGGCGCGGCGGCGGGCGTCGGCGGCGGCAGCCTGCTCGTGTGCGCGGCGGGCCTGCTCGGCGGTGCGGGTGACCGTGCGGGCCGCCTCGAGCGCGGCCGCGGTGTCCCGCACCCGCTCGAGGACGGCCTCGAGCGCCTCGGCATCCCGGTCGGCCTCGGCGCGCAGCTCCGCGGGCGGGCGGCCGGCGATCGGCTCCTCCGCGGCGTCGACCAGCCCGTTGCGGCGCTCGACGATCCGCTCGACCACGCCGGAGGCGCGCTCGACCAGGTTGGCCAGGGCGAACTGGGTCTCGGTCGCGGCTCGGACCGCCGGGGTCAGCTCGCCCAGCCCCTCGGCGATCTCCCGCTCGGCGCGGCGCTGGCCGGCCTCGGCCTCGGAGAGCTCGGCGAGTCGGCGGTCGGAGTCCGCCCGGCCCGCCTCCTCGGCGTTCCAGCGGTCGAGCAGCCGGGCGAGGTCCCGGAGCGCGCGGTCGGTGCGGACGCTGCGGAGCTCGGCGGTCAGCTGAGCGTGCTTCTGGGCCGCCTCGGCCTGGCGCTCGAGGGGGCGGAGCTGGCGGCGCATCTCGGCGAGCACGTCGACGAGGCGCTCGAGGTGGCCCTCCATCTGCTTGAGCTTCCGCAGCGCCCGCTCCTTGCGGCGGCGGTGCTTGAGGATGCCGGCGGCCTCCTCGATGAAGGCGCGGCGCTCCTCCGGGCGGGCGTTCAGGACCGCGTCGATCCGCCCCTGGCCGACGATCGTGTGGGTCTCACGGCCGAGGCCGGTGTCGCTCAGCAGCTCGGCGACGTCGAGCTGGCGGCACTCGACGTCGTTGATCGAGTAGGCGTTCTCGCCGCTCGCGTACATCGACCGGCCGACCGTCACCTCGCTGAACTCGATGGGGAGGGACTCGTCGGCGTTGTCGATCGTGATCTGCACCGACGCGCGGCCCATGGCCTTGCGTGCTCGGGCGCCGGCGAAGATCACGTCGGCCATCTGGCCGCCGCGGAGGTCCTTCGCGCTGCGGGTGCCCATCGACCAGGTCAGGGCGTCGACGATGTTCGACTTCCCCGACCCGTTGGGTCCGACGATGACGGTGATCCCCGGCTCGAAGTCCAGTCGGGTCGCGTCGGCGAAGGACTTGAACCCTCTGAGGTGGAGCGACTTCAGGTACACGACGCGTGGAGCCTACCCGCGCTCCCCGGCCTGGCCGTGGAGGGTCGACGGCCCGCCGGTCACCCTCCCCGGGTGCGGGCGTGGACGACGACGAGCCCCCGGGCAGTCGCTGCCGGGGGCTCGGTGCGGGTCGTGTGACCTGTGCCGGCTACGCCGAGGTGGAGGCGAGCTCGTCGACGTCCGCGGTCGCGTCGCGCAGCTCGCGCAGCATCGCGTTCTCGGCCCGCAGGTCGGCGTTCTCGGCGGTCAGCTGCGCGACCTTGCTCCGCAGGGCGGTGATCTCGGCGAGCAGCTTGTGGGGGACGGTGTCCCAGGAACCGACGAGTGCCTTCATGTGGGTCTCCTGTGGTCGGTGCGATGCGGTGAGGTCGATCTCGCGTGGCGAGGGTGAGAGAGGCGCGGGGCGCTGGCAAGGTGGGCGGGGGCGCTGACCGAGGCCAGCTCCACCGCACACGTCCGGTCGCCCGTGACCGGCAGCCGGGGACGGCGTCGCGCACGGCCACCACGTCACACGCGGATGATACGCCTCCGGACAGGCTCGGAACAAGGTCCGATAGGGCACCTGGAGAGGTCTCCGACATGGGTGGACGACACACGATCGCCGCCGGCGCCGCCGGCCTCGTCGCCGGCGCGGGGCTGGTGACGGCCATCGCGGGCCGCTCCCGCCCGTCGCTGCCGGGTCTGGTGGCGCTGAACCCGCCGGAGCTGCCCGAGGCGCGGGTCGTCCGCCTGCCCGACCGCGGCGAGGTCTTCGTCCGCGACCAGCCCGGTCCCTCCCCCGACGCCCCGACCGTGGTGCTGCTGCACGGCTGGGTCGTGTCGGGCGACCTCAACTGGTTCACGTCGTTCGCCCCGCTGTCGTCGGTCGCGCGGGTCATCGCCCCGGACCACCGGGGGCACGGGCGCGGCTCCCGCCCGAGCGTCCCCTACCGCCTGGTCGACGTGGCCGACGACGTGGCCGCGCTCATCCACGAGCTCGGCACGGGACCGGTGGTCCTGGTCGGCTACTCGATGGGCGGCCCGATCAGCCAGCTCGTGTGGCAGCGCCACCCCGACCTGGTCGCGGGCCTGGTGGAGTGCGCCACCTCGACGCACTTCGGCTTCGGCCCGCTGGGCGGCGCGCAGTGGCGCCTGATGACGGTGTACCAGACCATCACGCGGTTGCTGCCGCGCACCTGGCTCGAGCGGGTGCTGCTGGCCCAGATGCACGGCTCGCCGGTGCGGCTGGTGCAGTCCATCGGGCCGGAGGCGGCCCACCTCGCCCCGCTGCTGCCGTGGATCGTCGGGGAGATCGAGCGTGGCGAGGCCGAGGACATCGGCGAGGCCGGACGGGAGCTCAGCCGCTTCGACTCGCGGGGCTGGATCGGCGGGCTGGACCGACCGGCGGCGGTCATCGTGACGACGCGGGATCGGCTGGTGCCGCCGCGCGCGCAGCTCGAGCTCGCCGGGCTGATCCCCCACGCCCTGGTGTGCGACGTCGCCGCGGACCACGACGCGCCGGCGGCATCGGCCGGGCCGTTCAACGAGGCGCTGGTCGCCGCGGTGTCCCACGTGCTCGCGGAGGGCGGGGCCGGGGTGGCGGGCTCGGGTGGGTGAGGGTCGCCGCGCCGTGCCGCTCAGCCGGGTGGCGGGGCGGCTGGCGGGCCGCTGGTGGCGGGGGGGGTGGCGGCGCCACGGCGCCGCGGTCGTGCGCGCGGCCGGGCCGGCGACGGAGGGGTGGGCCACCGCCGGCGCGTACCTGTGGTTCGTCGCGTACTGCTGGATCGGCCTGCTGCTGAGCGTGGCCGCCACCCGGCTGACCGGGACCACCAGCGCCGTGACCACGATCGTGGCGGTCGCCGGCGGCGGGGTGCTCGGCTGGTGGCAGGCCCGCCACCGGCTGGCGCGGTACGCGGACCCCTCCACCCCTCCCCTGGCGAGGTTCGGGTTGGCGCTGTGCGCCTGGCTCGGCTTGATCGGCGTCGCGCTGCTGGTCCAGGCCACCTGAGGGGTGACCTGGGCTGCGGTGCGCGCCGGCCCGGACGGGGGTGCACATCCGGCGACCGGCGTCCTCCAGCCCATCGGCACCCGGCCATGACCCGGGCACCCGGGCGGAGCGGTGGCCTGCGCCTGCGCGGACGGGGTGCAGGTGTTCCTGGGCCGGCGGCTGGGCGCACATCGTCTGGTGCCGATGACGGCTACGAGGACGGTCTGCGCACGGTGTCCGGTGCCGACGACCGAGCGACTGCACCGTGACCGGTGGTGACGACAGGGCGACTGCACCGTGTCCGGTGCCGATGGCGGAACAACTGCACGGTTTCCGGCACCCTCCCGGACGATGTGCGGCTCGGGCAGCCTGGGCACCCGATGACGTGAAGACCGCGGCCCGAGCGAGCCCCGACGACGTGCCTGAGGCCCGGGGACGGCCACGGACGGCCAGGACGTCGTGGTCCACGCCACGGAGGGCCTGTCCGCAACGCTCCAGGGGCCACGGTGCCCCAGGTCCGCGGTTCCCGGCGCCGCATCTCCGGTCCGCAGTCACGGGAGCCGCGGGGCCGGACCGTGGACGGCAGATCGCCGTCGTTGGCGCCGCGGTGACCCGGCCGGTGCGTCAGGCCGCGGTACCCGGTCATTCGGTGACCACGTCGCGGTGGACCGATCCTGCGCGGACCAGACCCTGCGGTGAACCAGACCTGCGGGGATCGGGCTCGCGGGCGGTGGGGCCCGGTCAGGCGGCGGGACGCGCCAGGTCGACGACGCGGTCGGGGAGGAGTCGGGCGTCGATCATGGCCGTGACCTCCTGCAGGCGGCGCTCGTAGGTGCGGCGGACGTGGTCGAGGACCCGAGCCGGTTCGCTGCGGACCATCCCGCTGGTGATGCGCTGGATCAGCACGTGTCCGTCGGTGGTGTCCATGTCGCGGAAGCCGTCGGCATCCCGATCGGTGGGGAGGACGTGGTGGTCACGGCCGTCGAACTCGAGGCCGTAGAGAGCCTCGCGCCAGCACGCGTCCAGGCGGCGGCGGGGGACGATGACGTCGTCCTGCCAGATCGGCTGGGGGTGGAAGCCGGCGAGGAGGCGGGCGAGCGCGCGCTCGCCGTCGTTCTCCTGGGCCATCGAGGGATCTCCGAGCACGCGCAGGACCCGTCGCGCGCCGTGATCCCCCGGCATCTGCTCGGCTCGCCACCGCACCGCTCCGAGCGTGGTGATCCGCCGACGGCGCAGGTCGTCGAGGAGAGCGCGCAACTGGGGCTCCGGCAGGCGGCGGGCCAGGATGGTCGTCGCGAAGGGCGCCTCGAGCACCGGGATCCCGTCGATGGCGCCCCGGTCGCGCTCGTCCATCCGGTACGAGTGGACCGTGTAGTCCCGCTCTCGCAGGTGGCGTGGGGCGGGGATCACCACCTCGACCGGACCCGGTCGCATCGCGGCGCCGTGGAGGCGGAGGGAGTGCGCCGGTCCGGCGACCGCCCCCTCACCGCAGTCCAGGATCGCGGCCAGGAGGTCCTGGCCCTGCGGCACGTACGCCGCCGCCCGGCGGTACACCCCGCGATGGACCGCCTCGAGCACGCCGGATTCGAGCCACCAGTCGATGCGGGCCGGTGGGACGCCGTGCACCTCGATCAACCGTCGGCGGGTGATGAGGCCGAGGTGGCGCTGCATGTCGAGGACGATCGCGCTGGTCAGGAGGATGGCGGCCATGCCCGCAGCATCGACCTCGACGGCACCGCTCGGCGGCGCGATCTGCCAGACCTGTGGACAACTCGCGCACCTGCCCACCACCGGGTGCCCGGACGCCCAGCGGATGCACGGTTTCCGGTGCACGGGAGCGGACGACCGCACGGTGTCCGGTGCTGAGACCCCGGCAACTTCGCGTCGTCCGGCAGGCGCGGTCGGGCAACTGCACGGCGTCGGGCACCCTCCCGGAGGACGTGCAGATCGACGGCGCGGTCGCCCGGAGAACGTGCGGACGCACCGGCCCAGCGCCGGAGAACGTGCGGACGCACCCGACCCCGCACCCGAGGACGTGCCAACCACTCGGCCCACCACCCGAGGACGTGCGGACGCACCCGGCCCAGCACCGCGGGAACCCCGCGGACCAGGGACCCCGCACCCGGGGACGCGCGGTCGACGGCGCGCGGGACGAACGACGTGCGCGTCCCCGAGCCGTGCAGGTGCACTGCCCGGCGGGGCGGGACGCGGACGACGTGCGGCCCTGCCCCTCCCCGGTCGCGGTCAGGTCTGGGTGCCGGGGCTGTAGTAGCTCTTGAGGCCCTTGGCGATCTCGGCGTACTCGATGGTGGCGCGGGCCCGGGCGTCGGGCTGGCCCTCGCGGGCGTAGATCTTGAGGTGGTCGACCTCGGCGTAGGGGATGAAGCCGTCGGCGCCCTCCTCGGGGGCCTGGTCGACGCCGCCCTGCTTGATGGCCTCGTAGATCACCTCGAGGATGGCTCGGTGGAGGCGGCGGACCTCCTGGCTCGACAGCGTGCTCGACCCGCGGCCGGGGGCGAGGCCTGCCTCGAAGAGCACCTCGTCGGCGTAGACGTCACCCAACCCGACGACGAACCCGTCGTCGACCAGCACGGCCTTCAGCAGGTCGTCGCGGTCGCTGAGGGCCTGGGCGAACACCGGCCACGGGATCGGCTCGGCGAGGGGGTCCATGCCGAGGCCATGGAGCTCGTCGAGGTCGGCGACCGCGTCGGTGTCGATGACGAACAGCTGGCCGTCCGGCTCGAGGTCGTGGTAGTGCAGCGACCCGCCGGTGGTGAAGGACATGGTCATCCGCGTGTACTCGCCCCGGTCGGCGGTCGCGGTCTCCTTCGTCATCCGCGCGCGGCTCCCGGGCAGCACGACCAGGGTGTGGTCGTCGTCGAGGCCGAGCAGCAGCGCCAGCCCCCGACGCTCCATCTCGGTGATCTTGCGGTCCTCGAGGGTCGCGGCGAAGTCCTTGATGGTCCCGTGGCGCTTCACCAGCTCGGCGGGCGACAGCCAGACCTCCTTGATCTTCTTGCCCACGACTTCCTTCTCGAGGTCCCGCTTCAGGACCTCGACCTCGGGCAGCTGCGTCACTGGCGTTCCTTCGCGTCGGGTGTGGTGGTGGCGCCCTCGTCGGGGTCGTCGTCGGCGTCGGCGGCCGCGTCGAGGCGGGCCCGGAGGGTCCCGAAGGCTTCGCGGGCGGCGCCCTGCTCGGCCTCCTTCTTGCTGCGGCCGCTGCCGACGCCGAGGACCTCCGAGCCGATCACGACCTCGGCCGTGAAGACCTTGGCGTGGTCCGGTCCGGTGTCGGTCAGCTGGTAGACCGGCATGACGGAGAGCTCGGCGGCGGTGAGCTCCTGCAGCGACGTCTTGTAGTCGAGGGACTCGCGGCGGAGGATGATGTCCTCGAGCAGGTCGCTGAAGAGGTGGAGGACGACCTTTCGGGCGGCGTCGATGCCGGCATCCAGGTAGACCGCGCCGAGGACCGCCTCGAGGGTGTTGGCCAGGATCGAGTCCTTGTCGCGGCCGCCGGACTGCTCCTCGCCGACCCCGAGCAGGACGGCCTCCCCCACGCCGGCCTGGCGGGCGACGTCGGCGAGGGAGATCGTGTTCACCGCGGCGGCCCGGACCTTGGCCAGGCGTCCCTCGGCGCTCTCGGGGAGGCGCGCGAAGATCTCGTCGGTGACCACGAGGCCGAGGACGGCGTCGCCGAGGAACTCGAGCCGCTCGTTGTCGCCGATCCCGCCGGCCTCGAAGGCGTAGCTGCGGTGGGTCAGCGCGCGGTGCAACAGCCCGAGGTGGTCGAAGCGGTGGTCGAAGGCAGCCTCGAGCGCGACCTGCGGTTCGGTCCGGACCACACCCGCGGTGGCCTCGTCGCCGCTCATCGCCGTACCCCGCCCTTCGGCGCGTCCCGCACGGCGCGGCGCAGCGCATCGGCGGCGTCGCCCACGGTCGTGATGGCGCGGAGGGCGTCGTCGTCCAGGCGGACGGTCACGTCCCGCACGGCGAGGGCCCGCTCCACGCCCTCGATGACCTCGACGAGGTCGAGGGAGTCCGCCCGCAGGTCCTCGGACAGCCGTGCGTCGAGCGCGGGTGGCGTGTCCAGGGCGAGCACCTCCTGCAGCTGCATCACGAGCAGCCCATCGATCTCTTCGCGTTCCATCTCCTCACACCACCCACCCGACACCGTCACGGGCGCTGACCTCGGGAGTCGTCGGCCGTGGCGTCCGACCCGCCGATGGTGGCCGCCCACCGTACGGCATGGGCGAGATCGGTGGCCGAGGCGGCGCCGTGTGCGACGAGCACCGTACCGCGAACGCCGAGGACGACGGCGGCCCGGTCCCCGCCGTGCCCGGTCCCAGCCGCGGCTTCGAGGGTCTTCAGCACGAGGTTGCCGGTGAAGCCGTCGGTCACGACCACGTCGGCGGCACCGGCGAGGACGCCGGCGGGCTCGACGGACCCGATGAAGCCGTCGAGCTCGGCGAGCAGCCCTGCGGCCTCCTTCACGACCGCTGTGCCCCTCCCCGGTTCGGTGGCGATGTTGAGCAGCCCGATGCGCGGCTCGGCGATCCCCAGCCGTCGGGCGTAGTCGCGTCCGAGGCCCGCGTGGGACGCCAGTGTGGAGGCATCGGGGTCCACGGCGGCCCCGACGTCGCACAGCACGACGTGACGGCCCCCGACGTCCAGCCGAGCGGCGACGACCGGACGGCGGATCCCGGGCTCGCGACCGAGCTCGAGGAGCGCCGCCCCCACGGTGGCACCGGTCGGCCCTGCCGAGACGAGCGCGACGGCACGGCCCTCTGCGACGGCACGGGCGGCGACCCGGATCGACGCGCGGGGGCGGGCGCGCAACGTGAACGCGGGGTCCTCGTCCATCGCGATCCGCTCGGGGGCGTGCAGCCCGTCCGGGCCGACGACCGTCGACGGCCCGCACAGGCGCACCTCGATGCCGGCGCGACGCGCGATGGCAGCGGCCTCCAGAGGTGTCGCAGGGGCGTCGTCGCCCCCCATGGCATCGAGGACGACCGGGCGAGGCCCGGCCCGGCGGTCACGGCCCGCCGCAGCACCCTCGGAGGGGTTGGCGGCGGAGGGGGAGGCGCCTACAGCTGCGGCTCCACGACCTGACGTCCGCGGTAGGTGCCGCAGGTGGCGCAGGCGGTGTGGGGGCGCACGGCGGCGCCGCACTGCTGGCACTTGGTGGTGGTGACCGTGGGGGCCTTCATCCACTGCGCCTTGCGGTGGCGGGTGCGGCTGCGGGACTTCTTGCGCTTCGGGACGGCCATGGCGGTGTGGTGCTCCTCAGGTTGGACTAGGGGTTGATCTCGAGGTCGGCCAGCGCCGCCCAGCGGTCGTCCACGACCTCGTCGACGCAGTCACACGTCGTCGTGTTCAGGTTCGCGCCGCAGGTCGGGCACAGGCCCGCGCAGTCGGGCCGGCACTTCGGGGCTGCGGGGGTGACCTGGGCCAGCGCGTCCCGGATCGCCGGGTCGATGTCGATGACCCCGTCGACGATCTCGAAGCCCTGCTCCACGTCGTCGGGGTCGTCGGCGTCGGCGGGGTCGCCGTAGAGCTCGGCGACGTCGGCGGTCAGCACGTGCGGGTCGATCGGCTCGAGGCACGCCGCGCAGCTCTGGGCCACGTCGACCTCGAACGACCCGCGCAGCAGGACGCCGTCGACCAGCGACTCGAGCACCCCGGTGACCCCCACCTCGTCGCCGAAGCGGGTCAGCGGGACCTCGAAGCCGGCGGGGAGGGGCACGTCGAGGTCCACCTGGCGCGAGGCGCCGGGCGAGTCGATGAGGTCGCTGACGTCCAGCCTGGTGGGCGACAGCTCGTGCTGTTCGGTCGACATGGGTTCGTGCCGTTGTGCGATCCGACGGCGGCGGAGCTCGGGTCGGCAGGCACGCGAAGCTGGCGCGGCCTGCGCAAGGTCAGCCAGGGTAGCGCCCGACGGCAGGGCCGTCACCGGCCGGTCATCGTGAGGCCTCCTCCGGCGAGGCCTCTGGGCCGAGGCGGACCGCCAGCGCCCGAGCGGAGCGAGGCTGCGCGCTGGCGGAACAGGGTGAGCGCGGCGGAGCCGCTCCCAGCCCTTCCCAGCCGTAGGCTGCTAGAGCTCGTCGGCGTGGTCGAAGAACTTCGAGCCGCGGGGAGGGCTGGGATCGCCCTCGGGGGGGGCGGGGGGGGGGTCGGCGGCGCCGCCGAGATCGGCGACGGGGCCGGGGCCTGGCTCGACGGCCGCGGGCTGGACCGGCATGCCGGCGGGGAGGGGGGCGTCCTCGCCGAGGTCCCGGAGCTCGGCCGAGGCCTGGCGGCCGCGGAGGCGGTCCCGCCCGCGGGTGACCGTCGCGAGGGTCTTCTGCAGCACGACCTCGAAGTCGCCGAGCTTCGCGTCGACGTAGTCCTCGGCCTCGTGGCGGATCTTCCGCCCCTCCTCCGAGGCCCGGTCGATGATCCGCTGCGCCTCCCGCTGCGCCTCGCGGACGATCTCGGTCTCGGACAGGATCCGGTCGCGCTCGAGCTGGCCGTCGGCGACGATCTGCTCGGCGTCGCGGCTGGCCTGGGCGAGCAGCTCGTCGCGCTCCTTCAGGACCCAGCGGGCCTGTCGGATCTCCTCGGGCAGCGCCGCGCGGATGGCCTGCGCGATGCGCTCGAGCTCCTCCTTGTTGACCATGACCGAGGCCGACAGCGGCACGGGGCGTGCCTCGGCCATCTGGTGCTCGAGGGCGTTCAGCGCGGCGTCGAGGTCCATGGCGTCCTAGCCTGCCTCGCCCTCGGCGTACTTGTCGGCTAGCCGTTTGGCCACCACCGGCGGGACGAAGTCGCTGACGTCGCCGCCGAACCGGGCGACCTCCTTGACCAGGGACGAGGAGAGGAACGAGTGCTCGGGGGACGCCGACAGGAACATGGTCTCGATCTGGCCGATCGAGCGGTTCATCTGCGCCATCTGCAGCTCGTACTCGAAGTCGCTGACCGCGCGCAGGCCCTTGACGATGACGTCGATCTCCCTGGCACGGGCGAACTCGACCAGGAGCCCCTTGAAGACCGCGAGCTCGACGTTCGGCAGGTGGGCCGTGACCTCCTCGAGCATGGCCAGGCGCTCGTCGAGGTCGAAGAGGCTGTTCCGCTTCGAGACGTTGCGCATGCACGCCACCACCACGTGGTCGAAGGTGTCCGCGGCCCGGTAGATCACGTCCAGGTGCCCGTGGGTGACCGGGTCGAAGGATCCTGGGCAGACGGCGCGCACGGTCATGTGGTGGGGGCTCCCTGGTCGGCGGGCTCGGGCCGGTGGCGGTAGTAGCGGAGGAGGGTGTCACCGTACGTGCGGTCCCGGTCGTGGACCAAGAAGCCGAACGGGGCCTCGTCGCGCCGGCGGTCCCGCTCGATGACGACCCTGGCACCGGGTGCCAGACCGCCCCGGGCGACCAGGTCGGCGAGGACGTCGGACAGCTCGCGGACGTCCAGGCGGTACGGCGGGTCGACGAGCACCAGGTCGAACGGCGCGCCCTCGGGCTGGGCCGCGAACCGGGCGGCGGAGGTGACCACGACCGCGGCGGCGTCCGCCACGCCGGCGGTGCGCAGGTTGTCGCGCACCACGGCGGCGGCGCGGCGGTCCTGCTCGACGAGCACGGCGTGGTCCGCGCCGCGTGACAGCGCTTCGATCGCGAGCGCGCCGCTGCCGGCGAAGAGGTCGAGGACGATGGCGCCCGACAGGTCCCCGAGCGTGGAGAACAGCGCCTCCTTCACCCGGTCGGCCGTCGGACGCGTGCCCTGCCCCGACGGGGCGCGCAGGGGCCGGCCGCCGGCGCTGCCGGCGATCACGCGCGGCACCTAGCCCGCCTCCAGCGTCGCCAGGTCGGCGGGGTCGTAGCGGCGTGCCAGCTCGCGGCGCAGCTCCGGGTGGCCGGACAGGTCGGGATCGTCGGCCAGCAGCGCCCGCGCGTCGTCGCGGGTCGTCGCCACCACATCGACGTCGCGGATCAGCGAGGCGATCCGCAGGTCGGTCTCGCCGGTCTGGGCGGTGTCGAACAGCTTGCCCTCGCGTCGCAGGCGCAGGTCCTCCTCGGCCAGCTCGAAGCCGTCCTCGGAGCGGGCGAGCGCCTCGAGGCGGGGGTTGTCGGTGGGGTCGTCGCTGAACAGCACGCAGTAGTTGGTCGGGTGGCCCCGGTAGAGGCGCCCGCGGAGCTGGTGCAGCTGGGAGATGCCGAACCGGTCCGCGTCCTCGATCACCATGACCGAGGCCTCGTCGACGCTGACGCCGACCTCGATCACCGTCGTGGCGACGAGCAGCGGCACGGAGCCGTCGCGGAAGCCCCGCATGACCGCGTCGCGGTCCTCCGCCGACATGCGGCCGTGCATCAGACCGACCTCGTAGCCGGCGAAGGGACCGTCGGCGAGCTCGGCGTGGACCGTCGTCGCGGCGGCGACCCCCGCCATCAGGTCCGATTCGGACTCGTCGATCAGCGGGCAGACGACGTAGGCGCGACGGCCCGCGTCGAGCTCGGACCGGATGAAGTCGTACAGGGCCGAGCGTCGTGGCGAGCCGCTCGGGATGACCTGGGTGGTGACGGTGATCTCGTCCGCGCCGGGACGGGTGCGGAGGACGGTGACGTCGAGGTCGCCGTACACGGTGAGGGCGAGGGACCGCGGGATCGGCGTGGCGGTCATCACCAGCACGTCGGGCGTGAGGCCGTCGGGGCGCTTGCCGGCCAGGGCCAGCCGGTGGCCGACGCCGAAGCGGTGCTGCTCGTCGATCACGACCACGCCGAGGTCGGCGAAGGTGACGTGCTCCTCCAGCACGGCGTGGGTGCCGATCAGCAGGTCGCACTCGCCGCTCACGAGCTCGCTGAGGACGGTCGCCCGCTGCCCCTTGGTCATGGTGGACGTCAGCAGCCGGAGGCGGGGCGGCCGGCCGAGGTGCGGGATGACGACGCGGCCGAGGAGGTCGACGAAGGTCTCGCGGTGCTGCTCGGCGAGGACGGTCGTCGGCGCCATCAGCACCGCCTGCCGGCCGGCGTCGACGGCGCGGAGCATCGCGTGAGCGGCCACGATCGTCTTGCCGGTCCCGACGTCGCCCTGGAGGAGGCGGTGCATCGGGCGCTCGGCGGCGAGGTCGGCGTCGACCGCCGCGAAGGCGCGCTCCTGGTCGTCGGTGGGGAAGAACGGGAGGGTCGCGGTGAACGCGTCGACGGCGCCCCCCGCGACGGCGGCGTTGACCAGCCCCCGCGCGTGGCGCTCGAGATCGATCCGCCGGCTCTGGAGGGTCAGCTGCAGCCCGAGCAGCTCGTCGTAGACCAGCCGCTCGCGCGCCAGGCGCAGGTCGCCGTGGTCCGGCGGCAGGTGGATGGTCCGCAGGGCCCAGTCGAGCCGCGCGAGCTCGTGACGCGACCGCAGGTCCTCGGGCAGGTGGTCGGCGAGCGTCGGCAGCTCGGCCAGCGCCGCGGCGACGAGGCTGGCGACGCGCGGCGACCCGAGCTTCTCGGTGGCCCGGTAGACCGGTTGGAGGTGCGCGTCGGACAGGGCGGCGCCGAGGACCTGCTCGCTGCCGGGCCCACCGGTGCCGTCGAGGCCGACCAGCTTGGGGCCCTTGAGCTGCAGGTCGTCGCGGTAGGACTCGACGGTGCCGCTGACGGCGACCTCGGTGCCCTCGGGGTGCCGGCCGGGCAGCCAGGGCTGGTTGAAGAACGCCGCGGTGATCCGGCCGCCGCTGTCGTCGCGGATGAGGGCCTTCTCGATCGTCAGGCGCTTCCCACCCCTCCCCCGCTTGCGGGGTTGGACGCGGGTCCAGCGCACGACGGTGCCGACGACGGTGGCGGGTTCGCCGATCTCGACGTCGGTGATCGGCTGGCGTGCGCCGAGGTCCTTGTAGGCCTCCTGGCGGGGGAGGTACCAGACCAGGTCGCGGACGGTCTCGATGCGGAAGGGGTCGCCCGCGAGGGCCGTCGCCACCTTGGACGTGACGCCGGGGACGGCGGTGACGGGATCGTCGAGGGTCAGGCCCACCGCACCGCCCCCTAGGCCCGCGCCCCGCGGCGGTGCCAGCCGTGGTCGACCGGGCCGATGCCGCTGCCGACGGCCAGCCCGCGCCCGATCGCCCCGGTCAAGTAGCGCTTCGCCGCGTCCACCGCGGTCGGGACGTCCGCGCCGCGGGCGAGGTGCGCGGCGATGGCGGCCGACAGGGTGCAGCCGGTGCCGTGGGTGTGGGCGGAGGGGTCGCGACGCGCGGTGAGCGGGATCTCGCGGTCGCCGTCGAAGAGCAGGTCGACCGCGTCGGTGCCCCCGGGCAGGTGCCCGCCCTTGATCAGGACCCACTGCGGCCCGAGGGCCTTGACCGCCTCGGCCGCCGCCCGCATGTCGTCGGGGGAGGTGACGACGACGCCTGTGAGGAGCTGGACCTCGCCGAGGTTCGGGGTGACCACGGTGGCGAGGGGCAGGAGGACGTCGCGGAGGACCTCGACGGCGTCGGCGGCGAGGAGGGCGTCGCCGTGCTTGGAGGCGGCGACGGGGTCGACGACGAGGTTGGCCAGGTCGTGGGCCCGGATCCCCTCTGCGACGGCCCGGATCAGCTCGGCGGTGGCGAGCATGCCGGTCTTGGTCGCGAGGGGCCGGATGTCGGTGGCGACCGCGTCGATCTGGGCGGTCACGAACGCGGGGGGGACCGGGTGGACGTCGTGGACCCCGACGGTGTTCTGGGCGGTCAGCGCGGTGATCGCGCTGGTCCCGAACACGTCGAGCTCCTGGAAGGTCTTGAGGTCCGCCTGGATGCCGGCGCCGCCGCCGGAGTCCGAGCCGGCGATGGTCAGCGCGACGGGTGGCACGTCTCGCTCGGTCATGGGCGACAACCTACCCGCGCCCTGCGACGCACCCGCGCAGGTGTCCACACGCGCGTGCGGGGTGTCCCGGGGCCGCCGACAGCCACAGGACCGGTCAGCCGTGGTCGTAGCCGAGGTGGTCGATGCGGCGGCGGCCGCCGTCCCCGATCAGCCAGACCTCCCGGTCGTCGCCCGCCGTGACGGTGCCGATCACCGTCGCGCTGGTCTCACCGGCCGCCCGGACGGCGGCGACGGCGTCGGCGGCGAGGTCGGCGGGGACCGTCGCGCGCAGGACGAAGTCCTCCCCTCCCCCGAGGGCGAGGTCGAGCCACCCCTCCCCCACCGCGTCGGCGACCCCGGCGGCGACGCACCCCTCCACCGCGGTCGTGTCGAGGACGAGGTGCACACCCGAGGCCTCGCAGATGTGCCGCGCGTCCGCGCCGAGGCCGTCGCTGACGTCGATCATCGCGGTGGCGCCGGCTCTGGCGAGGGCCGCTCCTGTCGCCGGGAGGGCCTGCGGGCGGCGGTGGGCGGCGAGGTGCGCCGGGTCGGGGCGGCCACCGGCGGCGTCCACGGCCAGCCCGGCTGCGGCGGCGCCGATCGCCCCGGCGAGCAGCACCGCGTCCCCCGGCCGGGCGCCGGCGCGGCGGACGGCCGGGCGTCCGTCGAGCTCGCCGAGGACCGTCACCGCCACCGACCACTCCCCCGCGGTGACCGTGTCCCCGCCGACGACCGGCGCGCCCCAGCGGGCCGCGGCCTCGGCCATGCCGGTGTAGAGCCCCTCGACGTCGGCCTCGGCGAGGTCCGGCGGACGGTTCAGCGCCACGACGGCCGCCCGCGGGCGTCCGCCCATCGCGGCGACGTCGCTGACGTTGACCGCGATCGCCTTCCAGCCGACGTCGGCGGGGTCCGACAGGTCGCGCCGGAAGTGGACCCCCTCGACGATCGTGTCGACGCAGACGACGACGTCGACGCCGCCGACGGCGATCACCGCCGCGTCGTCGCCCACCCCGACGGGCACCCCGTCGGCATCGCCACCGAGGAGGTGGCGCAGGCGGGACAGGCGGGTGAACTCCCCGGGATCGGACACGCCGGCCAGCATCGCAGGTCGGCGCCGCGAGACCCTCGGCCTCGGTCGGCTAGGCTGCCCGGACCATGCCGGTACTCAACTCCATCGAACTCGAAGGCGTCTCGGCCACGAGCTGGGACGACGCGGCCCGCGAGGCCGTCCGCGAGGCGTCGCGGACGCTGCGGAAGATCCGCCGCCTGGACGTCCTGGCGACGGGTGCGGCCCTGGGCGAGGACGACGCGCTCGAGTACCGGACCACCATCCGGCTCTACTTCGAGATCGATCGGCCGGACCCCAGTCGATGACCACCTGACGACGGAGGACGACCCGTGGTTTCTGCCTACATCCTGATCCTGACCCAGGTCGGCAAGGCCGCCGAGGTCGCCGCCGCCGCCGCGAAGATCGACGGCGTGAAGGCCTCCGACGACGTCACCGGCCCCTACGACGTCGTGGTGCGGGCTGAGGCGGAGGACGTCGACGCCCTCGGCAAGATGGTCGTCGCGAAGATCCAGGCGATCCCGGGCATCGACCGGACCCTCACCTGCCCGGTCGTGCACCTCTAGCTCCCTATGGGGAGAAGCGCCCGTCCTCGTGGCTCGCCTCGATGGCGAGGGCGAGCAGGCGGTCGATCAGGGCGCGGAAGCTGAGGCCGGTGGCCTGCCACACCGGCGGGAACATCGACTGGGGCGTCAGGCCGGGGATGGTGTTGATCTCGTTGACGAGCAGGTCGCCCGAGGCCGTGTCGTAGAAGAAGTCGACCCGAGCCATGCCGCGGGCGCCGATGGCCTTGAACGCCTGGGCGGCGTGGTCCTGGCAGGTGGCGGCGACGTCCTCGGGCACGTCAGCCGGGCACGACAGCTGCACCGGCGCGAGGTACTTGGCGTCGAAGTCGTAGAACTCCGCGCCGCCGTGGACGGTCTCGCCGGGCGGGGTGACCTCGACGTCGTCGTTGCCGATCACGCCGCACTCGAGCTCGCGGACCCGGTCGAGCCCGTGCTCGACGATCACGACGCGGTCGTAGGTGAGGGCCTCGTCGATGCCGGCCGCCAGCGCGCCGCGGTCCGCCACGCGGCTGATCCCGATCGACGAGCCCTGGCGGGCGGGCTTGGTGAAAAGCGGGTAGTCGAGGGCCGCCTCGACGCGGTCGAGCTCCCCCTCGCGGTCGGCCTCCCAGTCCGGCCGCATGACCACGTCGTGGGCGACCTGGGGGAGGCCGGCGGCGGCGAACACGTGCTTCATCTGCCGCTTGTCGACCGCGATGGCGCTGGCGGCGACGTCGGCGCCGACGTAGGGCACGCCGGCGGTGGCGAGGTAGCCCTGGATGGTGCCGTCCTCGCCGTAGGGGCCGTGCAGCACGGGGAAGCAGACGTCGATCCGGCCGAGGTCGACGGTCCCGTCCGGTGTGACCTCGAGCAGGACCGGACCCTCGGGTGAGGTGACGATCGTCACCGGCGGGCCGTCGTCGGGGACCGAGGGGAGGGTGCCCTCGCGGGTCTGCGGGACACCGGACGGCATCAGGACCCAGCGCCCGCTCTTGGTGATGCCGACCGAGGTGACGTCGTAGGCCTCGGAGTCGATCGCCCACAGCACCCCGCGGGCGGACAGGCAGGACACCTCGTGCTCGCTCGAGCGGCCTCCGAAGAGGACCAGGACCCGTGTGCGGTCTCCGTCAGACGTCACGCTCATCACATCTCCATGGGGGTGGGGGCCGTGCGCGCGGCACCGTCGAGGCCGTGGAACTCCGCCTTCGGCCGGCGGCCGAGCAGCGCGGCGGCGACCTGGTCGGGTGGCACGCGGCCGTCCACGACGTGGGCGATCTGCTCGACGATCGGCATCTCGACGCCGGCGTCGGCGGCGAGGGCCGTGATCGCCGCGGCGGACCGGACGCCCTCCGGCACGCCGCGGACGTCGCCGCCCGCGGACATCTCCGCGATCACCTCGTCGAGCGGGCGGCCGCGGCCGAGCTGCTCACCGACGTGGCGGTTCCGCGATCCGGTGCTCGAGCACGTGGCCATCAGGTCGCCCACGCCGGCGAGGCCGGCGAAGGTCATCGGGTTGCCGCCGAGCGCCACGCCGAGGCGGGTCATCTCCGCCAGCCCGCGGGTCACGAGGGAGGCCTTGGTGTTGTCGCCGTAGCCGAGCCCGTCGGCGATGCCGGCCGCGATCGCGAGGGGGTTCTTGACGGCGCCGCCCAGCTCGACGCCGACCAGGTCGGGGTTGGTGTAGACGCGGAACCAGCCGGTGTGGCAGGCCGACTGGACCCGCCGGGTGACCGCCGTCTCCGGGCCGGCGACGACGGTCGCGCCGGGCAGGCGGCGGACGCACTCGCCGGCGAGGTTGGGCCCGGACAGGACGACGACGTGTCCGAAGGGCAGGTCCCACGCCTGCCGGACGACCTGGCTGGCCCGCTGGTGGCTGTCGACGGTGATGCCCTTGATGAGGCTGACCGCGATCGCGTCGCGGGGGACGAGCGGAGCCCAGTCGGCGAGGACGTCGTGGAGCGCGTGGCTGGGGACGGCGAGCACGACCAGCTCGGCACCCGCGAGCGCGCGCTCCGCGTCGGCGGTCGCCTCGATCGAGGGGTGGAGGTCGCCGTCGTCCAGGTACTCCGGGTTGCGGTGGTCGGCGGCGATCGCGGCGGCGGTCTCGGGACGGCGTGCCCAGAGGCGGACGTCCTCACCGGCCTCGGCGCAGATGGACGCGAACACGCTGCCCCACGACCCCGCACCCATGACCGCCACTGCGCCCACGGCTCACCCTCCTCTCCCTGGTCGGTCTCGTCCGGGTAGCCGGGGGCAGTCTAGGAGGGGCACGATGCGCTGGGGGGTGAACGGCGGGGGCGATGGTGGGCGCGATCGGGGCCTCCCTCGCCTGACGGCGACGTCCGGCGCGATCCTGACCGCCGGGTGGCGGCCGCTAGGCTGCGCGCTCGCCATGCCAGTCGACGTCACCGCCGTCATCCCGCTGAAGGCCGTCCGCGCCTCCAAGACCCGGATGGCGTCGGCGCTGTCGCCGGCGGACCGGGCCCTCCTCCTCCGCCGCACCTTCGAGCGGGTCGTCGAGGCCGCGCGGGCCGCGTCCTCCGTCACGGGGATCCTCGTGGTCGTCGGCGACCACGTGGGGCGCAGCTGGGCGACCCGTCGCGGCCTGGACGTCCTCGACGAACCACCGGGCGGCGGGTTGAACGCGGCCCTGGCGGCGGCCGACACCCACCTGGGCGCCTCCGCGACGCTGGTCCTGCCGGCCGACCTGCCGCTGGTGAGCCCCGAGGACCTCGACGTCGTCGTCCGCGCCCTCCCCGGGGTGCCGGGGGTCGTGGTCGTCCCGACCGGTGACGGCGGCACCGGCGCCCTGGTCCGCGCACCCGGTGGTGTGATCCCCCCGCGGTACGGATCGGGGTCCGCGGACGCGCACGTCGCCGAGGCCCGCCGCCGCGGGGTCGGGTGCACGGTCGTCACGGTCGCGGGGCTCGCGCTGGACCTCGACCAGCCGGCGGACATCGAGGCCGCGGGGGGTTGGTCGGCCGTCACGGGGGCGCGTACCCTCCCGACCTGACGCACGGCCCACCGCCGAGGAGAGGGACCCACCCGATGCCGCAGGGCACGATCAAGAGCTTCGACGTCCAGACCCGCACCGGCAGCCTGGTGCTCGACGACCTCCGCGAGCTGACCTACGACGCGGACACCTTCGACGCGAGCCACCTGATGGAGCTGCGGATCGGCCAGCGGGTGCGCTTCGACCTCGAGGGCGACGCCGAGTCGCCGCACGTCACCAACCTGCAGATCGTCTCCCTCTAGTCCCCCGCGTGGGGGCGAGGTCCGACCTCAGCCTCGAAGTCCGCCCACCAGCGGGCCATGCGGCCTTCGGCGGTCGCCACGTCGTGCTTGGCGGAGTTGGTGATCGCGATCAGCCGCCGGTGCCAGTCCGGTCGGCGGTCCTCGGCCACGTCGGGGCTGGCGAGGGCCCGGAAGGCCAGCTTGAGGTCGTCGCCGAGGCGGGCGGCCCGGTCGTCGGGGTCCTGAGGGGTCATGGTGGCCGCATAGCATGGACCGGTGTGAACGGACGCACACCTGCACTCCGGGGAGCGGTGGCCGTGGCGGGGATCGCCGCCGCCGGCTGCGCCCTGCTGGCCATCGCCCACCTCGGGATCACCATCCCGGTCCTCAGCCGCTTCGGCCCCCGCGGCGACGCGGTCCCGCCGGCGGTGGTCGCCTTCGCCATCGGCACGGCGCTGTTCGGCGCGATCGCCGTGGGGTTGTGGCAGCGCCGCCGGTGGTCGTTCGCCGCCGGGTTGGCGGTGTCGGCCCTGGCGGTCCTCAGCGGCGTGGCGCAGTACCGCGGTGCGGTGAGCGCCGTCGGCATCGTCCTGGCCGTCGTGCTCGCCGGTCTGCTGCTGGCCCCCGGGTCGAGGCGGCAGTTCAGCGCCTGAACCCGCTCAGCGCCTGAACCCGTTGGGGTCGCCGTACCGCGCCGGGTCGTAGTACCGCCGTGGGACCACGACCTCAGCCACGTACGGCGAGCGGCGGAGGCTGCGGCGGAGCAGCACGAAGAAGACGAGCGCGGGGAGGGGCAGGGTCACGAACGCCGCGGCGTTCCAGGCGCCGTGGGCGACCATCGCGACCAGGACCCACCAGATCGCCGTCGGCCGCCCGCGTCCCTCGACCACCCGTCGGCTGAGCCCGTAGCCGGCGATGCCCCCGGCGGTGGCGTGCAGGACCGCCGAGCCGATGCCGCGCAGGAACGCGGTGAGGAGGAAGCACTCCGCCCCGGCGTCGCAGAAGTCGATCGGCGTGCCGAGTGGTCCGAAGCCCTGGTAGGCGTTGATGAGGTAGTCGACGGTCTCGGCGGCGGCGAACCCGAGCCCGACCGTGGCGCCGTAGATCATCCCGTCGACCGGTTCGTCGAAGGCGCGGTGTCGCCGGGCGCCGACGCTGGTGCCGAGGTACTTGAGGGTCTCCTCGACCACCGGCGCGCCGAGGACCGCGAAGGTCGCGAACGCCGCGGTCGCCCCCGCGCCGCGGAGGTCGCCGCCGGTCAGGCCGAGCAACAGGCCGGTGTTGACGATCCCGGCGACGAAGGCGACAGGCAGGGCGCCGATCAGGAAGAGCTTCGCGATCAGGGGCTTGGGCTCGGGGTCGTGCACGTCGCGGGTGTAGAAGAACCACAGCCACGCGAGGCAGGGCACGACGGCGCCGGCGAGGGCGAGCCAGAACAGGTCCACGCGACCAGCCTGACAGGTGCGGCGACGGGGGTCCGCCGCGTTGCAGGTGCCGTGGAGGGGCTGCTATCCTCTGGCGTCCGCCGCCGCCCCTGTGAGGATGGTGGCGGTCCCTTTCGGGGGTGGTGTAATCGGTAACACGACTGGTTCTGGTCCAGTTATTGAGGGTTCAAGTCCTTCCCCCCGAGCGATGGTGAGCGAACTCACCGGACAACAGAGCTCAACTCGGCTCTCACAGATCTGGTCCCGTCGTCTAGCGGCCTAGGACGCCGCCCTCTCAAGGCGGTAGCGTGGGTTCAAATCCCATCGGGACTACGGCTGACGGCCACCGCTGATGCGGTGGCCGTCGTCGTCTCCGGAGGGATCGGCGAGGGCGTCCGGGCGGTACTGGCGGAGGAGCGAGATCGCCCAGGACACCTTGTCCTCCACGCGCTGCCCGCTCGGGTGCGACGTGGACCAGAGCTCCAGGTTCTCGAGCCGGTTGTCCAGCCGGTCGCCGTTCACGTGGTGCACCTGTTCATCACGCAGGAGGGGTCGGCCGAGGTGGCGCGCCATGACGAGCCTGTGCTCGGCCTCAGAGGTCGCACCGCCGGTGAGGTGGCGGAGATCGGGCGGGACGGGGACGACCCAGTACCCGTGGTTCAGCCACCCGGCGCCGGTGACGACCCGAACGTCGGTTGCGGGCTGGATCGCGCCCGACCGCAGGGCCGCCTTGTAGCAGTCGGGGCAGCGCTGCCGTGCGACCGCCAAGGCGGTACACCCCCGCTCGACGCACGCCTGCTCTCCTCGCGGCGAGGCAGCCGTCACCACGGTCGGGATGCCGTCCGGCTCGACGTCGCCGTGGGCCCGGACCCGGGCCCAGTGGGTCGGGCACAGGCCCTTGGCCTTGGTCCTCCGCGCACATCCCTCGACCGTGCACGTCTCGGGCTGCCGCCGACGACCCAGCGGGATGTGCGCCTCGACCGACCCGTGCCGCTGGTGCCGCTGGAAGTGCCCGTGGCACAGCGCGCGGGCGTCCACGGGCAGATCGCACCCCTCGACCGTGCACGACGTCGGCCCGCGCACCGGGTCATACGTCGTCCCCGTCCGCTGCCACCTCTTGTAGTGGGTCGCGCACCAGCCCCTCGACGTCACCGAGCGGTCACACCCTTCCACCGCGCACGTCCTCCCCATGCCGACTGACCGTACGGGAGGGGTGTGACACCGCACCTCGCGCGGTGTGACCTTCGCCCCTGGCGCGGGAGGTCGAGCACCTCGCGGACCACGTGGTCGTCATCGACCACGGCCGCCTGGTCGTAAGGGGCGCGATCAGCGAGCTGCAGGGTGCCGCGACGCGGGTCGTGTCCGCGCAGCACCGCGAGCTGGCCCAGGCCCTCGACGCCGCCGGTGCGACGGTGCAGGCGATGGCACCGGAGCCCGGACGGGGCGGTGACGGCGTGCTCGTCGTGCGGGGGATGCCGATCACGGAGATCGGTGACCGCGCCGCCACAGCCGGCATCGCCCTGCACGAGCTCACCGCAGGCCGGGTCCCTCGAGGAGCTGTTCCTCGGGTGGACCGAGGACGCACGGCACACCCGGAGCCCTGAGGAGGTGCGCTGACCATGACCTGGACCCGACTGCTCCGCGCGAAGCTCAGGAAGATCACCTCGACGACGCTGCCCTGGACGTTCGTCGGCGTGCTCGTCGCCATCGCCGCTGAGCCTGCTCGGCAGCGCCCTCGTCATCACCGCCGGCGCGGCCGCCATGCCCGCCACCGAGCACGACTTCCTTCTGTCAGCGGGCACGATCGCCCGGCTGCTCGCCACCACCACCCTTTCCGGCGGCATCGGCGCGGCCCTCCGGGGCAGCCATCGGCATGCTGATCCGGAACGCCGGCGGTGCCGTCGCGACCGTCGTGGTGCTCCTCTTCATCGCCCCCGGGACGATCGCGCAGCTGGCCAGCAGCGCCGGCGAGTGGATGCCAGCCGCCCTCTCGGCGGTCATCGCCGGGATCGGGACCGGACCTGCGGTGCCCGCCGCCCTGGTCGCCATGGTGGCGTGGGGTGCCGTCGCGGTCGTGCTGTCCGCTGCCGTGGTGCGGCGCCGCGACGTCGTGTAGGCCCGGGGCCCAGGCGTCCTGGGTCTGTCCGGCTGGCCGGGTGGCGGTGCTGGTTACTCGACACGATCCATGCGATATGTCTACATCGTGGACATGCAGATGGATGAGCTGGTCCTCGCCGCGCTCCCGGACGAGGTCATCGATCGTGGACTCGCCCGGCTGCTGGGCGACCTCGCGCTGTTCGACGCGATCCTCGGCCTGGACGACCCTGAGGTCGAGGACGCCCGCGCCGCCGCCGCCGCGCCGCCGAACGCCGCCTGAGGCGCCCTGGACGCCAACCGCGACGACCTGACCACCCCGCTCGCGCCAGGGGTGACGCTCCGCCGTGCGGTGCGTGCGGACCTGCCTGTGCTCGTGGCGCTGCTCGCCGAGGACCAGCTCCCGGTCGCGCGCGAGGTGGTCCCGGCGGCTGGGGACGACGTCGACCCGGGGTACCTCGCCGGGTTCGACGCGATCGACGCGGACCCCGCCCACGACCTCGTCGTCGGCGTGACCGCCGACGGGCGGGTCGTCGCGACCATGCAGCTCACCACCATCCCCGGCGTCAGCTACCACGGCGGCAGTCGGCTGCTCGTCGAGGCGGTCCGGGTCGCGAGCGACCTGCGCGGCAGCGGGATCGGGGCGGCGATGATGACCTGGGCGGTCGACCGTGCCCGTGCGAAGGGCTGTCGCCTGGTGCAGCTCACCTCGAACCGGGAGCGCACCCGCGCCCACGCGTTCTACGAGCGCCTGGGCTTCGAGCCCACCCACGTGGGGTTCAAGCTCCACCTGTAGCCGGACCCGCGGTCCGTGACCGCCGTGCAGGCCCCGAGGACTGCCGTGCCCCGGACCGCTACCGGGCCGACCGCGCGTGCCGGCGGCCCTTCTCGGCGAGCAGCTGGGTGTCGGCGGCGTCGAGCAACCACTCGGCGCTCGACTCCCCGTCGTCGATCGCCCAGCCGGCGGTGACCGAGATCGGCCCCCACGGCTCCCCCTCGGTCACGGCGGTGATGCGGGCGGCCATGCGGTTGCACACGGCGGTGACCAGGCCCTCGTCGACGCCCTCCAGGACGACGACGAACTCGTCCCCTCCCCAGCGGACCAGCCAGTCCCCCGGCCGGGTGCCGCTGCGGATGCCCTGCGCGACGGCCTGCAGGGCGCGGTCGCCCTCGAGGTGGCCGTAGGTGTCGTTGACGTCCTTGAACCAGTCGACGTCCATCACGATGACGGCGAGCGGGGCGTCGGCCGTCCGCGACGCCGCCAGCCGGTCGGGCAGGTCCGCGGTGAAGGCCCGTCGGGTCTCGAGACCGGTCAGGCTGTCGCGACGCGCGTCGTCGATCGCGCTGTCACCCCGGGTGGCGAGGGTGTGGCGGTGGCCGCGGACGGTCTCCATGACCTGGCCGCCCACGACCACGACCATCCCCCACAGGACGACGGCGGTCAGCACGTCGGCGAGCCGCCCGTCGGCCTGGCCGTAGGCGACCGGGGCGAGGCGGAGCAGCGCCGCGATCAGGTAGAAGGGCACCGCGATGACCAGCGGGTGGGTGAGGGCGGTGCACACGACGAGGCCGAGCGCCATCTCGTCGTACGGCGCCGACAGGCCTCCAGCTGCCCACGTGAGGGCGGCCAACGCCATCGTCGCGGCGTAGCACCACCCCATCAGGCCGGCGAAGCCAAGGCGCCGGACGGTCAGGGCCGCGGCGACCGCCACCCCGAGGTTGGCCGCGAACACCGCCCAGCCGACCACGGCCCCGTGCGCCGTGGGCGGGGCGGCGACCGCGAGCACCACCAACATCCCCGCCCACAGCACCCACACGAGGGTGTTGAACCGATGCGCGTTGGCGAGGTCGGCTCCTGCGTACACGCCGTCCCGCTCGACGGCCACGCCCTCCAGCTCCATGGGCGTACGATCGGACAGGGCGAGTGTCACCTTGAGAGCTGACCAGGAACCACTAGTCCCCGACCGCGGGTCGGAACATCACGCAGATCCGCGGTCCGGCGCTCGCGACCTTCGGGACCGCGTGCTGCCAGGTCCGCTGGCACGTCCCGCCCATCACGGCGAGGTCCCCGTGCCCGACGTCCCAGGACAGGCTGGGGCCGCCGCCGCGCGGCCGGAGCTTGAACGCTCGGGCGTGGCCGAGGGACAGGACGGCGACCGTGGCGGTGGCCTGGTCGCGCAGGTGGGTGTCGCCGTGCCACGCGACCGAATCCCTGCCGTGGCGGTACAGGTTCGCCGAGATGCGGGTGAGGGGGACGTCGTAGCGGTCGCTCAGGGCGGCCGCCACGTCCGCCAGCACCTCGAGCCGCGCAGGCAAGTCGGTGTCCGCCCAGGTCGTCGACAGCCGCGGCTGCGCGACCACCCGGTCGAACAGCTCACGGGTCCACACCTGCCAGTCGGCGGCGGCGAGCACCGCCTCGAACAGCGCGTCGTCCCCCGTCAGCCAGCCGCGGGCCAGGTCGAGCCAGGCGCCGCGGGTGAGCGCGACCCGCTCCAGGCCGGCGAAGGACGCGTCGAACGCCGGCGCGTCGTCGAGGCCGAACATCGAGGGCTGCCGGGCGAGCGTCTCCACACCACCAGGGGTCTCCACACCCCCACGCTAGAACGTGTGTTCGACCAGCGCTACCCCTCGGCGACCTGTGACCGGCCGTCGCGCAGCCGCTCGAGGACCCACCCCCGGTCGAGGACGGACAGGGTCTCGGGGAGGGGCGGGCTGACCGCGGTCCCGGTGACCAGGACCCTGACGGGCTGCATGGCCTTGCCCATGCCGACCTCGAGCTCGGCGACGCAGGCCTCGAACACCGCCATGATCGATTCGGCGGTCCAGTCCTCGAGCGCCTCGAGCCGCGGCGTCACCAGGTCGAGCACCGGACCGGCGGCGGGCTTCAGCCACTTCGCGACGGCCTTGTCGTCCCACGTGATCTCGTCGCGGAAGGCGAACGCGACGTGCGGCACCGCGTCGGCCAGGGTCTGGGTGCGCGCCTTGAGGTGTGGCGCGAAGCCCCGGACCAGCGCCAGCTGCCCCTCGGTCGGCGGGTCGTCGACCAGGCCGGCGCGTTGGAAGGCCGGGACCAGCCGCTCGGCGAACGCGTCGTCGTCGAGGTCCTTGATCGTGTCGCCGTTCAACGACCGGAGCTTGTCGGTGTCGAAGTAGGCGGGGCTCGACTGGACGCGGGCGAAGTCGAACGCCTCGACCAGCTCGGGCACCGACATGCGCTCGCGGTCGTCACCCGGCGACCAGCCGCAGAGGGCGAGGAAGTTGACCATCACCTCGGGCAGGAACCCCTCCTCGCGGAACGACTCGATGGCGACCGACCCGTGCCGCTTGGACAGCTTCTTGCGGTCCTCCCCGACCAGGAGGGGCAGGTGGGCGTAGCCGAGCCGGTCCGGTGCCCCCTCCGGCCGCGACGGGTAGCCGACCTCCGCGAGCGCGTCGTCGAGGATCCCGTCGGCCACCAGCCGCTCGGCCATCAGGATCTGGCGCGGCGTGGCGCTGAGGAGGTCCTCGCCGCGCGCGATGTAGCCGATGCCCTGGGCGAGGTCGTCGACCACGTTCGCCAGCAGGTACGTCGGCGACCCGTCGGCGCGGGCGATCACCGGATCGGCGATCTCCGCCCAGTCGAACGTGACCGTGCCGCGCACGTCGTCGGCGAAGCTGACCTCGCCGTCGGCGGGGGTCTCCAGCCGCACGACGGCGTCCCGCCCCTCCCCCGCGGTCGCCGTCGCCGAGGTCGCGCGCTTGTAGGTGCGCTGCCCGGCCTCGCGGGCGGCCTCGAGCTCCTCGGCCGTCTCGAAGGCCTCGTAGGCGTGCCCGGCGGCCAGCAGGCGCCGCACGACCGCGTCGTGGAGGGGCCGTCGCTCGCTCTGCAGGTACGGGCCGAACTCGCCCCGGCCGGCGTGCGACCCGATCGCCGGGCCCTCGTCCCAGTCGAGGCCGAGCCACGTCAGCCCGTCCATCATCTGCTCGGCGGACTCGACCGTCGCGCGCGTGGCGTCGGTGTCCTCGATGCGCAGCACGAAGCTGCCGCCGTGCTTGCGCGCCCACAGCCAGTTGAACTCGGCGGTGCGGGCGCTGCCGACGTGCAGCCAGCCGGACGGGGCGGGGCAGAACCGGACTCTCACGGGGGCGCTCATGTGGCGCAGAAGGGTAGTCCGGACGGGGCTACTTGCCGCCCCCTCCCCCGCCCTGCTGCCGCTTCTGGATGTTCGCCCACTCGTCGCGGAGCCCGACCGTGCGGTGGAGGGTGAGGGGCTCGACGGGGTCCGCGGCGAAGTAGCCGATCCGCTCGAGCTGGATGACGTCGCAGGGCGGGGTGTCGGCGATCACGGGCTCGACCTTGGCCGTGACGGTCTCGCGGGAGTCCGGGTTCAGGCTGGCGATCGGATCGGCGGGCTGGGGGTCGGTGAACAGCCGGTCGTAGAGGTGGACGGTCGCGTCGAGGGCGTGCGGGGCGGACACCCAGTGGATCGTCGCCTTGACCTTCCGCCCGTCGGGCGCCTGGCCGCCGCGGGTCTCGGGGTCGTAGGTGCAGCGGACCTCGACGACCTCGCCGGCGTCGTCGGTGACCACGTCGGTGGCGGTGATGAAGTACCCGCCGCGCAGCCGGACCTCCCGCCCCGGGCTCAGCCGGTAGTACTTCCTCGGCGGGTCGAGCATGAAGTCGTCCGCCTCGATCCACAGCTCGCCGCTGAAGGGGACGGTGCGGGTGCCGGCCGTCTCGTCCTCGGGGTTGTTGATCGCCTCGAGCTCCTCGACGTGCCCCTCGGGCCAGTTGGTGATCGTGACCTTGAGGGGCCGCAGCACGCCCATCCGCCGGAGCGCGTGGGTGTTGTGGTGGCGGCGGACGAAGGACTCGAGCAGCTCGACCTCGACGACGGAGTTGGTCTTCGCCACCCCGACGGTGTCGACGAACGCCCGCAGGGCCTCGGGCGGGTAGCCGCGCTTCCGCATGCCCCGCAGGGTCGGCATGCGCGGATCGTCCCACCCCTCCACCACGCCCTCCTCCACCAGCCGGCGGAGGATCCGCTTGCTCATCACCGTGTGGGTGAGCTGGAGGCGGGCGAACTCGGTCTGCTCCGGCGTGCTGTGCGGCAGGTCGAGGTGGGACAGGAACCAGTCGTAGACCGGCCGGTGGTCGGCGAACTCGAGGGTGCAGAGGGAGTGGGTGACCCCCTCGATCGCGTCGGACTGCCCGTGCGCCCAGTCGTAGGTCGGGTAGATGATCCAGTCGGTGCCGGTCCGCTCGTGGGGCACCCGGCGGATCCGGTACAGCACCGGGTCGCGCATGATCATGTTCGGGTGCTGCATGTCGATCTTCGCGCGCAGCACCTTCGACCCGTCGGCGAACTCCCCGTCGCGCATGCCCCGGAACAGCGCCAGGTTCTCCTCGGGGGTGCGGTCGCGGTGGGGTGATTCGACACCGGGCTGGCCGTACCCGCCGCGCTGGGCGGAGATCGTCTCCGCATCCTGGTCGTCCACGTACGCGAGGCCCTTGCCGATCAGCTCCTCCGCCCAGTCGTAGAGCTGGGCGAAGTAGTCGCTCGCGTGGACGACGGCCTCCGGCTCGTAGCCCAGCCAGCCGATGTCCTCGATGATCGCGGTGACGAACTCGGGGTCCTCGACGACCGGGTTGGTGTCGTCGAAGCGGAGGTTGCAGGTGCCCCCGAACTCCTCGGCCAGCCCGAAGTTGAGGATGATCGACTTGGCGTGGCCCACGTGGAGGTAGCCGTTCGGCTCCGGCGGGAACCGGGTCTGCACCCGCCCGTCGTGCGCCCCCGACTCGAGGTCGGCGCGGATCGCGTCGCGGATGAAGTCCGAGGCGGCCTCGGGGTGCGGGGCGTCGCCGGTGGCTGGTGCGGTCATGCCCCCAGCGTCGCAGACCCCGCCGGCGGCGCACATGTCAGGGGGTCAGGTGCCGGTGGGGCGGCACGGACCGTGGGCGCGGGCCTGCAGGGTGCCCTCGGCGCCGGTGACGACGACGAGGCCACCGCCGACGGTCCGGAACGCGACGGTGGAGGTGGCGAGGTCGACGGCCTCCAAATCCCCATCGGCCGCGTCCCGGTCAGCCAGCTGGGCGCGGACCGTGTCGACCGCAGCCACCGCGTCGTCGACGTCGACCTGGGTGGTGACGACGGTCTGGCGCCACCCCTCGCCGCACAGGGGCTGGTCGGTCCGTGTCGTCGCAGGCCCCGGGAGGTCGAGGCCGGCGAGCAGGTCACGGGCGGCAAGCTCCGCGGTGGCGAGCACATCCACGGGGGAGGAGGGGGTCAGCACCGCGGCGTCCGCGCACGGCCCGCGGACCGCCAGCCCGGCGCGGTCGGCACCGGCGCGGAGGTCCACGTCGACACCGTCGGCGGTGGTGGCGGAGACGGCGCCGGACTCGACCGTCGGACCCCACCCCGCGTTGGCCCAGCGCTCGTCGGAGGCGGCGCCCCGACCCTCTGCGTCCCGCCCGCCCCCACCCGAGGAGCCGGTGGCCCCGGCGAGGATCGCGACCCCGAGGCGGACCTGCCCGTCCGGTCCGCCACCGCACCCCTCCACCTGCCAGGTGACCTCCGCGACGTCGGCAGCGGCGGCGATCGGGCCGGCCTCGGCGAGCATGACGGCCACGGGATCGGTCTCGGGGGTCGTGCGGTCCACCGGGGTGATCTCCTCCTCCGTCGGCTGCCCGCAGCCGGCGGCCACCACGGCCGCCACGGCGAGCAGGCCGATCATCCGTCGTCGACGCACGGGCTCTCCACCTGCAGGACCGGACCGCCGCCGCCGGCGTCGGCGATCGCGATCCGCGTGTAGCCGTCGCGCTCGAGGTAGGCGTCGCCGGCGGACCGGGTGACCTCCCCCCGGTCCTGCCAGGCCGCGGCGAGCGCAGCGACGTGATCGACTCCCGCGGGGACGTCGAGGCGCACCCGCACCCGCTGCAGGGCACCGCTGGTGCAGGCGCGGACCTCGGACTCGGTCGGTCCGGCCGCCACCTCTGCGGGCAGCAGGGCGATGCCGTAGGTCGCCAGGACCTCCTCCGCCCGCTCCCGCGCCTCCGCGGGCGTCGGCTGGCCCGCGCACCCTCCCAGGAGCGCGACCGCGGCGACGATCCCGGCCAGCGCCGCGAGGCCCGGCCGGCGTCGCTGGTTGGTGGCTGGTCGGCGCACGGCCCGACCGTACCCCCTGGTCACCGCGGGGTACCCGCGCCCCGGTCGGCCGCGACGTGGGCGTCCTCGGGCCGCCCGTCGATGATCGCGACGACGGACTCGCCGACGCCAGCCAGCGGGTCGAAGTAGCCGCCGTGCCCGCCGGTCGGGGGGGCGTCGATCAGCTGACCGCCGTAGCCGTCGTCGACCGGGTCCCGCCCGTGACCGAGGTCGCCGGTGTCGAGATCGGTGCCCAGCACGTCGTCGATGCCCCCGAGGACGCCGTCGACGCCGCCCTCGATCGTGCCGACGTGGCGGATCGGGTCGTCGCCGTTGCGGCCGATGTAGACGTCCTGGGGGTCGACGCCGAGGTCCCCGGCGGTCTCCACGCCGGTGCCGGGCGAGCCGATCAGCACGAGGTTGTCGACGTCGGTGCCCAGCTGGGTCGCCTCGGCCGCGACGCGTGAGCCGTAGGAGTGCCCGACCAGCGTCACGTCCCGGTCGCGGCCGTCGGCGTCGAGGGAGTTGACGAAGCCGGCCAGGTCGGGTGCGGCCCCGCGGGCGCGCTCACCGGTCAGGGTGGCGCCGTCGGTCAGGCTGTCGGGGGCGTCGTAGCCGAGGTGGGCCACCACGGCGGTGGACTCCCCCGCCGCGCCGCGGAAGTCTCGGGCGCTCGTGGCGAGTCCACCCTCGTAGCTGTCGAGGTCGGTGGTGATCCCGGGAACCAGGACCCCGACGTGGTCGGCGGTCTCGAGGTCGCCGAACACCTCGACGATGCGGGCGTCACCGCCGAGGAGCGTGGTCGGCGGCTCGAACGCGATGATCTGGCGGTCGTCGGCGATCCACCCCTCCAGCATCGCGATGCGCTGTTCGAGGAGGGCGGCCTGCTCGGCGGGGGTGTCGGGCGCGGGCTCGCCGAAGACGAAGTCGGGGGTCGGGTTGTGGCCCTCCACGAAGTCCTCGACCGCGCCGAGGATCCCGCCGTCGTCCCCGGCGTCGAGCGCGGCGAGGGCGGCCTCGAGCTCCGCGATGTGCGCGGTGATCCGCTCGGAGTTGGCGGCGACGCGGAGGGGTTGGGGGACCCCGTCGGTCAGGGCGATCTGGTCGCGGAGCGCCGCGACCGCTGCGGCGGCCTCCGCATCGGACAGGCCGGACAGCGCGTCGTGGATCGCGGCCGGGTCCCCGGAGTCGAGGACCGCGGCGATCGCCGCGTGCTCCTCGGCGTCGAGCACGTCGTCGCCGTCGGTGGCACCGCTCCGCTGATCCTCCGGGCCGAGGCCTGCGGTCCCCTCGTCATCCCCGGCCCGGGCAGCGGCCGGGTCCCCGCCCCCTCCGCCCGTGCCCTCGCCCTCGCACCCGCTGCCGGCGACGCGGCAGACGAGACCCGTGACGGCGGTCGTGACCGGTCGGGCGAGGTCGGTGGCGAGCAGGACCGCGAGGGCGGCGACGACGACCGCGGCGACGCCCAGCCACTCGATCGTGGACTGCCCGCGGTCGTTCCCCATCACCGACGACCCTGGCGCACGGCGGTGGCGGGCGGAAGGGCCCGCGGACCCAGATGTGGCCTGGGCCCCGACCCAGGTGGCGTGGGTCCGCCGTGGCCGCTAGCTCGCGGCGACGACCGGGTTCGACAGGGTGCCGAGCCCCTCCACCTCGACCTCCACGGTCTGGCCGGCGGTGATCGGTCCCACCCCCGCGGGGGTGCCGGTCATGATGACGTCTCCCGGCAGCAGCGTGGCGAACGCCGAGCACCAGGCGATCAGCTCCGCGACGCCGAAGACCATCTGGTCGAGGGTCGAGCGCTGCCGCTCCTCCCCGTCGACCCGGCAGGTGATCGCCGCGCCGGCGGAGGGGTCGAAGTCGGTGTCGATCCACGGGCCGATCGGCGCGAAGGTGTCGAAGCCCTTGGACCGCGTCCACTGCCCGTCGCGGCGCTGGAGGTCCCGGGCGGTGACGTCGTTCGCGCACAGGTAGCCCATCACGACCTCGGCGGCGTCCTCGACCGGCACCGACTTGCAGATGCGGCCGATGACGACGGCGAGCTCGGCCTCGTGGTGGACCTCCTCGCTCAGCTCCGGCAGGACGATCCGCTCCCCGGGCCCGATGACGGCGGTCGAGGGCTTGGAGAAGATCAGCGGCTCGGCGGGGACGTCGCCGCCCATCTCCGCGGCGTGGTCGCGGTAGTTCTTGCCGACGCACAGGACCTTGGACGGCAGCACCGGCGGCAGGAGGGTCAGCTTCTCGAGCGGGGCCACCCGGTCGGTCAGGGTGTACTCGCGGAACGGGTTGCCCTCGACCAGGATCGCGTGCTGGCCGTCGGCGTGGAGCGCCGCGAACGCGGGGCCGTCTGGACGGGACACTCTGAGGAAGCGCATGCCACGATGCTGGCACGCGCGCGGCCGCTCACACCACGTGCGTCCCTGGCCGACGGCGTGTCCCCGCCCCTCCCCCGGGGGAAGGGTCCCGCTGACGGATCCCCCCACCGGAGGTCGATCGTGAAGGCATCCCACGTCCTGTCCGCCGCCGCCGGCGCCGGCGCCGCCCTGGCGGTCGACCGCGCGCTGCGGTCCGGACCGGGGCAGCTCGTCAGGCGCGGGGGGTCGACCCTGGCCTCCCCGACGGCGAGCGCGTGGGTGACCGACTTCCTCAACGCCGCGCACTACGCGAAGGACCCCGCTGACCGGGACCTCGACGACCTGCGCCTGGCGTTCACGATCCTGACGACCTACTGGCACCAGCAGGGGACGCGGACGCTCGGCGCCGCCGACGTGGTGCGCTTCCACTCCGCCTTCGGGACGGCCCGGTTCCGGGGCGCGGGCGGGCGCACCGGGTTGCTCGACACCGCCTCGCTGCTCGACGGCGGCGCCCGGCTGATCGGCGGCTGGTTCCCCGAGGCGGCGCAGGACCGGGACCGCCGCGGTTGGGGCATCGCCTTCCCGACCGCCGCCGCGCGGGCCGCCCACGACCCCGAGGTCCGGCTGGCCCGCGCGAACCCGGGACCCCTGACCCCTCCCCGCCGGCCGGTCGCCGAGCAGGTGTGGCACACCTACCCGCCGGTGGAGGTGCCGGACGCCGCCGCGACGGCCGCCGCGGTCCTCGACGTCGCGCACTGGCCCGACTACGCGAGCGAGCTGGGCCGCTTCACACCCCTCCGCCGCCGCGGTCTGGACGGGCAGACCTTCGAGATCGAGGTCGTCGGCTTCCCGAGCCCCCGCACGCCGGTCTTCCTGCGCGCCTACGTGACCGTGACCACGCTGGTCACCGCGGACGACCCGCAGCTCCGCGACGCGTGGGTGGAGGACGTCCGCGCCGGCTTCGCCGCCCGGCCGCAGGAGCAGAGCCCGATCCCCGACGGGGCCGAGGTGCACGCCGGGTTCGACCTGACCTGCCACGCCGGGCACTTCATGGGCGACGCGAAGAACCGCCTGGTGCTGTACTCGACCGACGGCCGGAGCTTCCTGCGGGCGGCGGGCACCTGGGACCCGATGCGGTGGCACCTCGCCGAGCTGTACGACCGCGTCGGGGCGTACTCCCAGCACGCGTTCTGGGGGATGTCGAGCCCGCAGGAGTCCATGCTCCACCAGATCGCCGACCACGTCGCGGAGGTGGCCGGCCCGTGAGCGGGTCCCCCGGAGGCGACCGCGTCGACGCCGGCGTCATCGGCGCCGGACCGACCGGGCTGGCCGCCGCGATCCGCCTGGCCCGGGCGGGCAGGGACGTCGTGGTGTGCGAGGCGCAGGACACCCCCGGTGGGGCGGTCCGGACCGCCGAGCTGACCCTGGACGGCTTCCGGTCCGACACCTACTCGGCCGTGCACCCCGCCGGCGCCGCCTCACCGGTGTTCGCGCGGATGCCCCTCGACCGCCACGGCCTCGAGTGGGTCGAGCCCGAGGTCGCCATGGCCCACCCCATGCCCGACGGCCGTGCGGGAGCGTTGCACCGGTCGGTGGACGCGACGGTGGACAACCTCAACGGGCTGCACCCCGGCGACGGGGATGCGTGGCGGCGCTGGGTGACGCCGTACGTCGATCACATCGACGCGCTGCGGCGGACGTTGCTGGGCGGCTTCCCGCCGCTGGTCGGCATGGCGCGCCTCGCCGCCGGGATCGGCCTGACCGGCACCCTCGAGTTCGCGCGGATGCTGCTGATGCCGGCCGGCGTCCTGGCCCGCGAGCTGTTCGCCGGCGAGCACGCCCGCGCGTGGCTGTACGGCTCGGTGCTGCACGGCGACGTGCCGGCGGAGGAGGCCGGCTCGGCCGTCGCCGGCGCGTACCTGCAGATCCTCGGCCACGCGACGGGCTGGCCGAGCCCACGGGGCGGGGCCGGGCGGCTGACGTCGGCGCTGGTGGGGTACCTGACCGAGCTCGGCGGAGAGGTCCGGACCGGGACCCCGATCGTCCGGGTGGTGACCGACGGACGGCGGGTCGGCGGGGTGGTGACCGCCGGCGGGGACCGGCTGCGCGCCCCGATCGTCGTGGCGGACACGACCCCGCACGCGATGCTGCGGATGGTCGGGTCGCGGATGCCGTCGGCGTACGCCGACCGGCTGGCCCGGTTCCGCTACGGCCCGCGGACGGTCAAGGTCGACTGGGCGCTCGACGGGCCGGTCCCCTGGACCGCGCCGGAGGCCCGGGTGGCCGGGACCGTCCACGTCGGCGGACCGGCGGAGGCCGTGACCCGCCAGACCACCGACGTGCGGGAGGGGCGGGTCCCCGAGCAGCCGTTCATGCTCTTCGGCCAGCAGTCCGTCGCCGACCCGACCCGCGCGCCGGAGGGTCGGCACACCGCCTGGGCGTACACCCGCGTGCCGGCTGCGCTCGCGGGGCCGGAGGCCGTCACGGCCCACGCCGACCGGATGACCGCCCAGGTCGAGCGGTTCGCCCCCGGGTTCACCGACCGGGTGCTCGCCCGCCACGTGCAGGGACCCGAGGCGCTCGAGGCCGGCGACGCCAACCTCGTCGGCGGCGACGTCGGCGGCGGGACGTACGCGCTGGACCAGACGATCTTCCGACCCCTCCCCGCCCTGGTGCCCTACGCCACCCCGATCCGCGGGCTGTGGCTCGGGTCGGCGTCGGCCTTCCCCGGCGGCGCGGTGCACGGCGTCCCCGGCTGGGCCGCGGCCAGCTACGCCCTGGCCGCCAGCCGGCTAGGCCGCTGAGGGGTCCGAGGGGCAGTTCCGCACGTGGCCACCGTCGACGGAGGGGCGTGATGGCGCGGTGCTGAGTCACGTGTGCGGGGCAACTGCACGTCGTCCGGTGCCGCGGGGCGGCGAAGTGCGCGGTGTCCGGTGCCGGGGCCCGCGAACTGCACCCTGTCCGGCGCTGCGGGAGGGCGAACTGCCCGCTGTCCGGCACCCTCCGGGCGAAGGTGCAGTCGGGCCGGAGGAGGGACCGGACGACATGCAGTCGGGTACCGCATCCCGGGACCATGTGCAGTCCGATCCCGTCCCGCCCTCGGGGGGAGGGACGAGACGACGCGACGGTCGCCCTCCGCTCTAGGGTGTGGCCGTGGACGGTGATCGGGTCGGGCAGGTGGCGGCGGCGGGCTTCGCGGGCATGGGCCTGCTCGGGTTGGTCCGGCCGCAGGCGATCGGCGACCTGATGGGGTTGGCGATCACCACGCCGACGGGCCGGAACGAGGTGCGGGCGGTGTACGGCGGGTTCGGCCTGGCGGTCGCCGGCGCCCTGGTCCGCGGGGACGCCGGCTCGCGGCGCGACGCCCGTCGGGCGACCGGCGTGGCCGCCCTCGGCATGGCGGCTGGCCGCGTGGTCGATGTGCTGGCCACGCGCGAACTGCGGGGACCGGCCGCCGTGGCGCTCGCGGTCGAGGCCGTCCTCGGCCTAGCTCTTATACGGAACTAGCCCTGCTACGGAGCTACCCCAGCCGCGCCTGCAGGCTCGCCTCGTAGGCGTCCTGCATTGCCTTCCAGCTGGCGTGGATGATGTTCTCGTCCACCCCGACGGTGACGTACTCGTCCTCGGAGTCGCTCGAGGTGATCAGCACCCGGGTCGTCGCACCGGTCCCCGCGCCGGCGTTGAGGATCCGGACCTTGTAGTCGGCCAGGTGCAGCTCGTCGATCGGCAGGCGCTGCTGGACCGCGGCGCGGAAGGCGGCGTCGAGCGCGTCGACGGGACCGTTCCCCTCCCCCGTCCCGATCAGCCGCTCGTCGCCCACCCACACCTTCACGGTGGCCTCGGCGACCACGCGGCCGTCCTCGCGGCGCTCGACGATGGCGCGGAAGCTCTCGAGGGTGAAGTGCTCGGTCAGGTCGCCGGTGGTGCGGCGGACGAGCAGCTCGAACGAAGCGTCCGCCGCCTCGAAGCTGTAGCCGAGGTGCTCGAGGGCCTTGACCTGGTCGAGGATCTGGTTCGCGATGTCGCCGTCGAGGTCGAGGCCCATGTCGGCCCCCTTCATGACGACGGTCGCGCGGCCGGCGAGCTCGCTGACCAGCAGGCGCAGCTCGTTCCCGACCGTGGAGGGGTCGACGTGCTGGTACAGGTCGGTGTTCTTCGCGAGCGCGGAGACGTGCAGACCGGCCTTGTGCGCGAACGCGCCGTGCCCCACGTAGGGGGCGGAGGGGCGGAGGGTCTGGTTCATGATCTCCGCGACCCGGTGGGCGACGTGGGTCATGCGCCCGACCGCGCCGTCGCCGACGACGCCGTCCAGGCCCATCTTCAGCGCCAGGTTGGGGATGAGGGAGGAGAGGTTCGCGTTGCCGGTCCGCTCCCCGATGCCGTTGATCGTCCCCTGGACGTGGGTCACCCCCGCCTTCATCGCCACCAGGCTGTTCGCGACCGCGCAGTCGGTGTCGTTGTGGACGTGGATGCCGATCTGGACGTCCCGGCCGACCGCGTCGACGACGTCGCTGACGACCCGCTCGACGGTGTCGGGCAGCATGCCGCCGTTGGTGTCGCACAGCACGACGCACTCGGCCCCGCCGGCGACGGCCGCGCGGAGGGCGTCGAGGGCGTACTCGCGATCGCGGCGGTAGCCGTCGAAGAAGTGCTCGGCGTCGTAGAAGGCGCGCCGCCCCTCCGCCCGGAGCAGCTCGAAGGACGACTGCAGCATCGCGAGGTTCTCCTCGCCGGTGGTGCCGATCGCCTCGGTCACGTGGCGGATGTCGGACTTGCCGACCAGGGTCACGACTGGCGTGCGGGCCTCGAGCAGGGCGGCGAGGTTCTCGTCGCCGGCGGCCTCGCGGTTGGGCCGACGGGTCATCCCGAAGGCGACGAGCGTGGCGGTGGCGAGCTCGAGCTCACCCTCGGCCGCCCGCTTGAAGAACTCGGTGTCCTTCGGGTTCGCGCCCGGCCAGCCGCCCTCGATGTAGGGCAGGCCGAGGCTGTCGATCGTCCTGGCGACGCGCAGCTTGTCGTCGACGGACAGGCTGATGCCCTCCTGCTGCGTGCCGTCGCGGAGGGTGGTGTCGTACAGGTCGACCGTCATGGGGCACAAGGGTAGACCCCGGTCCCCGCCAGCCCCCAAGGGGTCGGTCGATCAGGCCAGGACCCCCGGTGGCTCGGGGAGCGCGGACTCGGGGGCCGTCACCGGCGTGGACACCGGCGCGACCGCCCGCCTGCGCGCGGGCAGACCCGGCGGGCGCGGCACGACCGCCCAGCCGCGAGGGGCTCGGACGACCGCGAGGGGCAGGCGGGGCCGGCCCGCGCGCGGGCGGACGCCCGACAGCTGGGCGACCGCGGCGACCACGACGATCATGCCGACGGCCTGGAGGGGGGCGAGGACCTCGCCGAGTGCCGCGGAGGCGACCATCGTGGCGACGATCGGCTCGAGCGGGCCCAGGGCGGCCACCTCATCGGTCCGCAGCCGCTGGAGGGCCGCGTAGATCGCGACGATCGGCACGGTGGTCGCGGCGATGCCGTGCAGCACCGACAGCCCGATCGCACCGGCGGAGGGCACCGACGGCTGGGTGGCCACCGCCACTCCGGCCATCACCACCAGCGCGCCGGACATCAGCCACCCGGTCGCGACCATCGGCGTGACCCCGTAGAGCGCGGAGGCGGACAACCGCAGGTAGATGCCGTACCCGACGGCTGAGGCCAGGGCGAGGAGCACGCCCAGCTCGGGCCGTCCGGTGGGGCTGCCCGCTGCCAGCCACAGGCCCACCAGGGAGCTGAGCATCACGCCGACCTTGACCCCGCCGGGAGGCGTGCGCCTCTCGGCCGCATCGATCGCGATCACCACCAGCGGGTAGGTGGACACGATCACGACGACCAGTCCCACCGGGGACTGCGAGACCGCCGCGTAGTAGGCCAGCGTCTGCGCTCCGAAGAGCATCCCGAGCGCGACCAGCGACAGGACCTTCCGCAGCGGCAGCCGCCACCGCGCCGGCCCCGTCAGCACGGCGAGCACCACGACCGCGGTCACGAGCCGGACCAGCAGGAACGACACGGGCGTGGCGCCCATGCCGTAGGCCGCCTTGGCGATCACGCTGCCGACGCCCGAGGCGGTGAAGGCGACGACGATGAGGAGCTTGCCGAGCGTGGCAGGGGCCAGGTCGGTCAGGGTGGCGGGGAGGCGTGGGCGGCGGACCGCGGCCGGGGTGGGCAGCAGCAGCATCAGGCGGTCCTCTCAACAGCCCAGCCGGGGAAGCCGGCCGATCGGGCTGCGTCGGGGCGGGACCACCACTCGGGGGCGGGGTGGGGTGGAGGGATCAGACCCAGGTCCCCATCGACCGCGTCGGGTGCGGAGTTGAGCACTCGGGCACGGCCATCCGGGGGGCGTCGCGGTGGGTGAGCCAGGGACGCACCACCGCGACGCGCGAGAGTGTGCACCCCCGCGCGCCCGGGCCTGACCTGTCCCCCCTCGTCCGGGGGATCAGGTGGGCCGCCCGGCCGTCGGGGTCAGCCGGCCTGCCCCTCGGCGTACCCGGGCTGCTCCGCACCCCCGCCGGGCTCGCCGATGGCGTCGGCCGGCCTCGCGGGCTCGGCACCGCCCTCGGCCGGGCGCCGGCCGGCCCACTCCCTCACCGCGTCCCGGGCGGGCTCGGGTTCGAGGGGCATGCGACGCGCCACGGGTTCGGTGACCACCCGCGCGGCGCGGTCCCACGTGACGTAGTTCCACGCCCAGTTGAGCAGCACGCTCGCGCGGTTGCGGAACCCGATCAGGAAGTAGATGTGGAGGACCAGCCACGCCAGCCACGCGAGGCTGCCGGTGAACCGCAGCCCGAGGGGCAGCTGCGCGACGGCGGCACGCCGGCCGATCGTCGCCATGGTCCCCTTGTCGCGGTACCGGAACGGCTTCGACGACCGGCCGGCGGTGCGGTCGGCCAGGACGTCGGCGACGTAGCGGCCCTGCTGCATCGCGACCGGGGCGAGCTGGGGCAGCGGGTTCCCCTCGCGATCCGTGGCGGCGGCCAGGTCGCCGATGACGAACACGTCGGGGTGGCCGGGGACGCTCAGGTCGCCCTCGACGACGATGCGCCCGCCCTTGGAGGTCTCGAGCCCGAACAGCTCGCCGAGCGGCTCGGCCTGCACGCCGGCGGCCCAGATGACCGTCGCCGCGGGGATCACCTCGCCCCCCTCCATCACGACGCCCTCGGCGGTGATCTCCTCGACGGCGTCGCCCAGGCGGAGCAGGACACCGCGCTCGCGCAGCTGCTCGGCGGCGTGGTCCTGCAGCGGCTCGGCGAAGGGCATCAGCAGGTTGGGCACCATCTCGACGAGCTGCACCTGCGCGCGGGTCAGGTCCAGCTCGGGGTAGTCCGCGCGCAGGACCCGGTTGAACAGCTCGCTGATCGACCCGGCCATCTCGACGCCCGTCGGCCCGCCGCCGACCACCACCACGTTGAGGGCGCCCTCGTCGACGAGGGAGGGGTCGGCGGCGCAGCGCTCGAACTGCTCGAGGAGGTGCTGGCGGATCCCGAGGGCGTCCTCGAGCGACTTCAGGCCGAAGGCGTGCTCGTCGACACCGGGCACCCCGAACGTGGCGGTCCGGGCGCCGGCGGCGAGGACCACGTGGTCGTAGCCGATGTCACGGCCGCTGGCGGTGTGCAGGACCTTCGCGTCGAGGTCGGCACCCACCACCTCCGCGGAGGTGAACCGCACGTTCCGCTGCCGCTTGACGATGCCTCGGACGGCGTAGGCGATGTCCGACGGCTCGAGGCCCGCGGTCGCCACCTGGTACAGCAGCGGCTGGAACAGGTGGTGGTTGCGGCGATCGACCACCTCGACCGCCACGTCCTGCCCGGCCAGCGCCCGGGCGGTCGTCAGCCCGCCGAAGCCGGCACCGACCACGACGACACGTCGCGTCACGCCCATCGATCATCCTCCTCCTGCCCGGCCACCGACCCTCGGCGCCGAGCCTCTGTGCAGGCCCTCCCCGCGTGGGCGGGCCATCACTCGGGGGAACGTCAGTGCTGGGTCACGTAGTCCAGCATGTGGTCGTACTTCGGCTCGCGGCCGCGGACCACCGAGGTGAAGATCGCGCGCAGCTGCTTGGTGATCGGCCCCGGCGGGCCGATGACCCGGTCGTCGACGGCGCGGATCGGCACGATCTCCGCCGCGGTCCCGGTGAAGAACGCCTCGTCGGCGGTGTACAGGTCGTGGCGCAGCAGCGGCGCCTCGACCAGCGGCAGGTCGGCGTCGCGGGCGAAGTCCATGACCGCCTCGCGGGTCACACCCCGCAGGACCCCCTCGGTGGTCGGAGGGGTGACGATCACGCCGTCGGAGACGATGAAGACGTTCTCGCCGGTCCCCTCGGCCACGCGGCCCTGGGCGTTCAACAGGATGGCTTCGTCGTAGCCGGCCCGGACCGCCTCCACCTTCGCGAGGGAGGAGTTGACGTACACGCCGCTCGCCTTGGTCCCCGTCGGGATCACGTTCGGACTCATCCGCTGCCACGAGCTGATCTTCGCGCGGACACCGGTCGTGAAGCCCTCGTCGCCCAGGTAGGCGCCCCACGGCCACACCGCGATCATCACCCGGACCTGGGAGGGGATCGGGTTCAGCCCCATCTCCCCGTAGCCGAGGTAGGCGAGGGGCCGGATGTAGTAGCTGTCCTGGCCGTTGACGCGGCACAGCTCGCGGGTCGCCTCCATCAGCTCGTCGGGGCTGTAGGGGATCTCCATCGTGAGCACCTGCGCAGAGGTGAACAGCCGCTCGATGTGCGCGCGGTGCTGGAAGATCGCCGGCCCCCGGTCGGTGGCGTACGCCCTGATCCCCTCGAACACCGCCCAGCCGTAGTGGAGGCTCGGCGTCAGGACGTGGATCCGCGCGTCGTCCCAGTCGACGAGCTCGCCGTCCATCCAGATCTTCGACATGCGGGGGATCGGCATCGCGGTGCTCCTCTGGGGGTGTGCGGGCTAGCCGGCGACGAGCTCGGCGATGCGGTCGCCGAGTTGGTCGGTGGTGGCGCCCATGTCGGGTCCGGCCATGGCGTCCATCTCGACCAGGACGGTGGCGGCGGCGTCCTCCAGGGCGGTGGCGGCGTCGGGTTGGCCGAGCTGGGCGAGGCACAGGCTGGCGGACAGGACCGCGGCGACGGGGTTGGCCCAGCCCTTGCCGGCGATGTCGGGTGCGGAGCCGTGGACGGGTTCGAACATCGACGGGTGGGCGCCGGTGGGGTTGAGGTTGCCGCTGGCCGCCAGGCCCAGGCCGCCCTGCACCGCCGCGCCGAGGTCGGTGATGATGTCACCGAACAGGTTGTCGGTGACCACGACGTCGAACCGGTCGGGGGACTGCACCAGGTACAGGCACATCGCATCGACGTGGACGTAGTCCCGCGCGACGTCGGGGTAGTCGGCCTCCCCGATCTCGGTGAAGGTCCGCATCCACAGATCACCGGCGTGGTTGAGCACGTTGGTCTTGTGGACCAACGTCAGATGCCGGTTGCGGCTGCGGGCGCGGTCGAAGGCGTCGCGGACGACCCGGTCGACCCCGCGGCGGGTGTTGACCGATTCCTGGGTGGCGACCTCCGCGTCGGTGCCGCGGTAGAGGCTGCCGCCGGCGCCGGCGTACATGCCCTCGGTGTTCTCCCGCACGATGACCATGTCACAGCGGTCCGGGGTCAACCCCGCGACGGGGGTGGGGACACCGGGCAGCAGCTTGACGGGGCGGAGGTTGACGTACTGGTCGAAGGCGAAGCGCAGCTTCAGCAACAGGCCGCGTTCGAGCACCCCGGGCGGCACCTCGGGGGTGCCGACCGCACCCAGGAGGATCGCGTCGACGTCGTCGAGCTCGGCCATCACGCTGTCGGGCAGCACCTCACCGGTCGCGAGGTACCGGCGGCCACCAAGGTCGTAGTCCACCCGAGAGGTCGTGAACCCGAAGCGGGCCTCAGCGGCATCCACCGCCTTCAGCGCCTGAGCGGTCACCTCCGGACCCACCCCATCGCCGCCGAGGATCGCCAGGTCGTAGTGTGCGCGTGCGTCCATCGGGGGTGAAGCCTAACGGCTGGGTGGGCCGTCACCGCTCGCGGCTGGCAGGATGAGGGGCAGGAGGAACTGCGTGTCAACCAAGCCGCCAGACCCGATCGCGACCCTGCACGGCACCCAGGTGCTGCTGCGCCTCATCGCCGAGGAGGACGTCGCGGCCCTCACGGCCATCCTCGCCGACCCCGCGGTCGCGCGGTGGTGGGGCCGCTACGACGAGGCCCGGGTGCGCTCGGAGCTGCTCGAGTCGACCGACACCATCGTCTACACGATCGTGGTCGAGGACGACGGGGGGGCGCCCGTCGTCGCCGGCTCCATCCAGTACTCCGAGGAGCCGGCGCCGGACTACCGCCACGCCGGCGTCGACGTGTTCCTCGCCCCGGCGTTCCACGGGCGCGGGCTGGGCACGGACGCGGTCAGGACCGTGGCGCGTCACCTGGTGCACGACCGGGGGCACCACCGGCTGGTGATAGACCCCCAGGTGGACAACGAGCCCGCGATCCGCTGCTACGAGCGGGTCGGGTTCCGCAAGGTCGGGCTCATGCGCGCCTACGAGCGCGGCCCGGACGGCGAGTGGCACGACTGCCTGATGCTCGAGGCGCTGAAGGACGAGATCGCATGATCCCGGGGGGCTCCGCCCCCCGACCCCCGAAACGCGACGTGTGCCTTCGGCACGCTGCTCGTCGTTCCGCCGACTCGTAGCCTCGCTGCGCTCGGGAGTCGGCGGGCCTACGGCGTCTCTGGCGCGGTCTGGCGGGCCTCGGCCTCGAGCTCGGTGTCGTCCCACTCCGGGAGCAGGGCGCGGGTGCCGACGACGGCGGCGACGGCCATGGGGATGACCTAGGCCAGGCTGGCGGCGATCACCGCGCGGGTCAGCCAGCCGGGGAAGACGCTGGCGGTCTGGCTGGCCGACAGCACCGCGGCGTACAGCAGGCCCTGGCCGATGAAGACCGCGCCGGACCCGACGCCGAGGGCGGTGAACGCCCCCTCCCCTCCCTGGATGGCCCGGATCGCGCCGAAGGCGGCGATCGCGATGAAGAGGAGGGTCTGGACGGCGCTGACCGCGCTCTCCGCCAGCGGGATCGGGGTGGCGAACAGGTCGTCGACCAGGTGGATGCCGTTGGCCAGCGCCAGGACGAGCAGGGTCACGCCGGCCGGCGTGGACAGCCCGCGCCAGGTGACCGCGTCGCGATCCGGACGGGTTCGCCGGAGGCCCCACGCGACCGGTGCGCTGACGACGAGGAGGGCCGCGAGCAGCCACGGCCACGGGCTAGGCCCCGGGATCCAGACGAGCTCCCCGGCCAGCTCGTAGGTCTCCGATCCGACGGTGAACGGCACCGTCCAGGCGTTCACGAGCTGCTCGGCCCCCGGGTCGGCCGCGACGGCGGGGGGTTCGGTCAGGGCCATCCAGTGGATGCGGTGGTCGTGGTAGGCGTAGCTGGGCCCGTCGGCCACCCGCTCCCAGTCGGGGTCGGCGCTCGGGTCGACGTCGCTCGGGACGACACGTCGCCGAAGCGGTCCTCGTTGATGTAGGTCGCCTGGGAGTTCCGGTTCCGGAACACCCCGTCCGGCCCGACCCGCAGGTACGGCTCGTCGACGTAGCCGGGGATCTGCACCTCGGCGTCACCGGTCGCGGTGACCTCCATGTACTCGTCGGAGTTCACGACCCGCCACTCGACCCCCGGGGCGTCCGGGTCGTCGGTGATGGTCGACAGGTAGTTGGAGGCGTCGGACCCGCGTCCGTGCGCCAGCGCCGGGCCGGCGCCGAGCACGACGAGGACCGCCACGAGCAGCGCGGTCGCGGAGGTCCGGATCAGCAGGTCCCGGGCCGCTCCGGGCGTGGTCGTGCTCACGGGTTCACGGTAGCGCGGAAGCGGGCCAGGACCTCGCGGTCGGTGTCGTAGTCCACCGACGAGTCGGCGTCGTCGAGCGGCACCCAGCGGAGCGCGTCGATCTCGTCCTCGTCCACCGGTCGGCCCGCGCTCGTCGCCTCGACCGCCCACCACCGGACCGCCTTCAACCGGCCCTTGTGATCGGTGTAGCGGACCTCGCCGAGGGACGGTCCGAGCCGGCCGTCCACCCCGGTCTCCTCGGCGATCTCGCGGAGCGCCGCGGTCTCCCACCCCTCCCCCGGATCGAGCTTCCCCTTCGGCAGCGACCAGTCGTCGTACTTCGGTCGGTGCACGAGCAGGACCTCCGGGCCCGTCTCCCGGCCGTCGCCGCGGCGCCACACCACCCCGCCGGCGGCCCACACCTCCGGCGTCAGGTCGTGCGCTGCGGTGGTCTCGTGGGCCATGGTGGACGGTCTCCGGTGGCGAGCGGACGGGGTGTCGGGGTGGGCATGGGTCGTCGCCGCGTCCCCCGGGAAGGGTGCCAACCTATGTCGAACCCACAGCAACCCGAACTGCGACGCAGCGGCCAGGCATCGTCGGTGAACCCGGATGCCATCGGTGACGAGCTCGAGGCCGAGCGGTTCCCGGCCGCCGACGGCAGCCCGGGCACCGTGCCGCCCGACAACCGACCGGGCCCGTCGTCCGGCGGCGATCAGGACAAGCCGGACCTCGACAAGTTCGCCGCGAAGTACGGCATCGACGAGACCGACCCCTCCGGTGACCGGGCCGCCGAGGCCGCCGAGGCCCAGGTGGCCGCAGCACGGGACGAGGGCGGGTCGTTCCTGACCTCCACGCCCCTGCGGATCGCGCTCGGCATCGTCGGGCTGGCCGTCGGGATCGAGGTCCTGCGCCGTCGCCGCCAGCGACCGCGTTCGCGGTGGGAGCGGATCCGCGACGGTGTGGCAGAGCGCGTCGCCGACGGCTGGTCCGAAGTCGGCCACCTGGCCGACCACGTCGCCGACATGGCCGAACACGTGCCGGAGCGGGTCGCCGACCGGGTCTCCTGAGCGGTCCCCGCCGGTCCGATCCCGGACCGGCGCCCCTTCGACTTGCGCCGCAGGTTAGGTTCACCTCAGTATCTGCGGCATGATCACCCGCGCCTCCGCCACCGTCCTGCTCTGCCTGCTCCTCGCCGCCTGCGGTGGCACGTCGGACACGGCAACCGCATCCGGCACCGCCGCGAGCCCCGGCACGTCCCCGGGCGACACGACGGCGGCACCGACCGCGCCGACGGGTGCGGTCACCGTCGACCACGTCTTCGGGTCGACGACCGTCGAGGGCGTGCCCGAGCGGGTCGTGAGCCTCGACCTGCAGTGGACCGACGTCCTGCTGGAGCTGGGCGTCACCCCCGTCGCCGTGGCCGCGGACGACCTGGCGTCCGGCGACGGGGTCCACCCGTGGCAGGCCGACGCGCTCGCCGACGTCGAGCAGCTGGACACCTCCGACGGCATCCCGTACGAGCAGATCGCCGCCCTCGACCCCGACCTGATCACCGTGACGTTCCAGGTGACCGAGGTCGCGGACTACGAGCGGCTGAGCGCGATCGCCCCCACCCTCCCCGCGCCGACCGAGCGCCAGGTGCAGGCGTGGCAGGACCTGGCCCTCGCCGTCGACGACGTGCTCGGCCAGCCGGGGACGGGTGAGGACGTGATCGACCGCGTCGAAGCGCTCGTCGCCGACACCGCGGCTGAGCTCCCCGGGCTCGACGGGCAGACGTTCGCCCTGGCCAACTACGTCCCGAGCGACTCGATCTACGTGGTGGCCGACGTCGAGGACGGATCGAGCGTGCTGTTCACCGACCTCGGGCTCGAGCTCGACCCAGAGATCCTGGCCGCCGCCGACGGGACGGTCGGCCGGACGCAGCTCAGCCTCGAGCAGGTCGGCATGCTCGACAGCGACGTCCTGGTCGTGTTCGCGAACGACGGCGACCCGGCCGACCTGCCGGGGTGGGACCAGCTGCCCGCGGTGGCGAGGGGCTCGGTGGCCCAGCTCGACTACTCCGACGTGGTGGGACTGAACACACCGACGCCGCGGTCGGTCCCGCACTCCCTCGCGTTGATCCGCCCCGCCCTCGAGATCGCCGCCGCCGCAGCGGGCTGACCGCCCAGCGGATCAGCTCGACGCGGCGATCCAGTCGATGACGTGGGCGGTCGCGACCGCGTCTTCCACGTCGATCGGGGGCTGGACGCCCTTGGTCGCCTGCTCGAAGGCGTCGAGCAGCCGCTCCCACGGGTCGGCACGCCACGTCCCGATCACCTCGTCGCTGCGCAGGAGCGCGGCCTGGTCGCCCGGGCCGGCGGTGAACGGCCGGGGCATCCTGAGGGTCCCGTCGGAGCCCACGATCTCGAGCGTCGAGTGCCGCGCGGAGTCGAAGCTCGCGTGCAGGCTGGCCGTGCACCCGGACGGGAACCCCATCACCGCGCTCGTCGTCGCGTCCGCCCCCGACGCCCAGCGGCGGGTGACGGCGCGGACGACGTCGGGCTCCTCCCCGACGACCCACCGGACCAGGCTGACGAGGTCCGCACCGACGTCGAGGAGCGCGCCCCCTCCCCTGGAGGGGTCCGCGTGGTAGCTGTCCGCGTCGGTCATCGGGTAGGCGGACGTGGCGCTGACCAGCCGGACCGCGCCGATCCCACCGGAGCGGACCAGCTCGAGCAGGGCGGCGGTCCGCGGGTGGAAGCGCAGGGGGAGCGCCTCCATCAGGATGAGCTGCCCACCCCGCGCCGCGGCGGCCGCCATCCGGGCCGCGCCGTCGGCGTCGGTCGACAGCGGCTTGAGGCACAGGACGTGCTTGCCGGCGTCGAGGGCCTGGACGACCCACGTCTCGCGCTCCGCGGTCGGCAGGGCCACGAACACCGCGTCGACGTCCCGGGCGCCGATGACGTCCTCGTACTCACGCCGGGCCCGCCGGACGCCCTGGGTGGCGGCGAACTGCTGTGAGCCGGTGAGCGTCGCCCCCGCCACCACCGCCAGGTCGTGGCCGACCGCGCGCATCGCCGGCGCGACGGATTCCTCCGCCACGCCGCCCACGCCAAGGATTCCCCAACGCAACATGGCCCGGGAGCCTACTAGGTCGGCGGTGCCGCCCCCGCTCCCGGAGAAGTCGTGTCAACCCGACGGAGGGGTCATGCGTCTGGACCTCATGAGATGCACATGTCCGCACCATCGCTGGCCGCTCGGGTGACCGACCCGCTCGAGCAGGCGTTCATCGCGCACCACGACCGCGCGGTCCGGTTGGCCTACCTGCTCTGCGGCGACCGCGAGCGGGCCGAGGACGCGGTCGCCGACGTCTGGGTCAAGGTCAACAAGAGGGTGAGGGATGGCCAGATCGACGACGTCGGCGCCTACATCCGCCGGGCGGTCGTGAACGAGGTGAACTCGGGGTTCCGCAGGTTGGCGCTGGTGCGGCGGGAGCGGCAGCGGCGTCGCGGCGACGACCGCGGCGGGTTGGCCCACGAGGACCGGATCGCCGACCACGACCAGATGCTGGCCGCGCTGGCCAGGCTGCCCGAGCGGACCCGCGCGGCGGTTGTGCTGCGCTACTACGAGGACCTGTCGGTGGCCGAGACCGCGGCGGCCCTGGGCATCAGCGAGGGCACGGTCAAGTCGAGCGTGCACCGCGGCCTGGCCGCGCTGAGGACGATGGTGGAGGGATCGGCATGAGCGACCGGTTCGAGGAACGGCTGCGCGAGGGGCTGACCCGCACCGCGGACTCGATCACGCCCGACCCACAGGCGTGGTGGCGGGTCCAGCGGCGCCTGCGCCGTCGGCGCATGGCCGTCGGGGGCGGGGCGTTGGCCATGGCCGGCGTCGCTGCGGCGATCGTCGCGGTGGTCGTGCTGCCGCTCGGCGGCGACCCCGTCGTCGAGTTCGCCCCGCCCGGCGTGGCCGAGTCCCCCGCCGAACCGGCCGTCCCCGTCGACCCGTCGGCCACGGCCGTGCCGGCCCCGGCTGCGAGCGACGCGGGGGCGATCCTCTACACCGACGGCGAGGCCATCCACGTCGCGGACCTGCAGGGCGATCTGCTCTGGACGCCCGTGGACGAGGCGCGGGGTCCGATCACCGACGTGGTCGCGCGGCCTGGCAGCACGGTCGACGACTTCGCCGTCCTGTACCGCGTGGATCCCGAGGGTGAGGACCAGGACTGCGGCGAGCTGTACTGGCTCCGCGTCGAGGGGTCGGAGGCCGTCGGCGCCGGCACGGTCGATCCCTCGACGTCCGGGACGTGCACGAGCGCACCGGTGTTCGCCGACGACGGTGCCGCTGCGGCGTGGCTAGCCACGCCGAGCGCCGGCGGGGACGCCGCGCTCGACGTCGTCGACTGGGACGAGGAGGGCCCGGTGACGGGTTCGGTCCAGTCCGCAGAGGTCGGACTCGGTTCCCTGGTCGACCCCGTCCCCGTCCAGTGGACGGTGGCCCCCGACGGAGGGGACACCGAGGGCACCGGCGCGCTCAGCATGCGCGCGGTCACGACCGGTGGTGAGGAAGGCCTGTTCACCGTCCCCACCGTGCGGACGGGCGACGGTGCGCTGACGGTGCCGCCGGTCGACCCCGCGCCGGACGTGATCACGCCTCCCGGAGGCGTGGATCCGCTGCTCGACGTCGCCGGTGGGTGGTTCGTCGGCCGTTCGCATCCCGCCGCCCAGGACGCTGACGACCGCGACATCGTCCACGGCCGGTTCGACGCCGCATCGATCGGGGGGCCGCCGGCCAGCACCGGGCTCGAGGCGCTCACGTGGACGCCGGAGCGGCCCCTGTCCTTCGACGCACTCGGTGATACGGCGATCATCGCCGCCGGGGAGAGGATCCTGCTGACCATCTCTGACGGGATCGACGCGTTGACCTGGAGCCCTCCACTGGCCCAGGCCACCTCCGTCGCCCTGGTGGCCGGCGCGGGTCCACGCGAGGAGGGGACGGACCCCGTCGACGCCTCCGACGCCCCGACCGCAGCTCCCAGCGCCACACCAGGCGACGAGCCGACCGCGGCCCCCACCGCTCCCCCGTCGCCGACCAGCGAGCCCACGCCGACCAGCACGCCGACGCCGATCGCGCCGGTCGAGCCCGAGGCGGTGCCGCCGGCGGTGGCCGCGACGGCCACCGCGCTCCGGCAGGCCGCGCTCGCAGGCGACTGGGAGGCGCTGCGCGCCCAGCTGCCCGCCGACGGTCGGTTCACGGCCAGCTTCGGCTTCCCCGACGACCCGATCGCGTACTACCAGCAGCTCCAGGCCGAGGGGACCGACGTGCTCGGGATCCTGGCGGACCTGCTGACCCAGCCACACGCGGTCGACGACGGCGAGTTCCACGTCTGGCCACGCGACTACCTCGAGGACGGGTACCTCGGCTGGCGGGTCGGGATCGAGGCTGACGGCACCTGGCGGTTCTTCGTCGCCGGCGACTGACCCGGCACCTGGCCTCGACAGACGGCACCGGTCGGACTGGCATGCTGGTCCCCGTGCGCACCTCACCGCCGGCCGACACCGACCTGCGACCACTGGACCCGCGCGTGCGGACGGTGTGGTGGATCTCCGGGGCGATCAGCGCCGGCATCGTCGTGATCGCCGCGGTCGTCGTAGCCCTGCTCGTCCCCTCCCCCGGCGGCTGGATCGCCGGTGGGATCGCCTTGGTCGCCGTCGTGAGCGCTGCCCTGGTGCCGCCCCTCCGGTACAGCCGCTGGCGCTACGCGGTGCGCGACGACGACATCTGGGTCCGCCAGGGCATCGTGTGGCGGACGACGACGGTCGTGCCGTTCAGTCGCCTGCAGTTCGTCGACACCTCCCAGGGCCCCTTCGACCGCTGGCTCGGCCTGGCGTCCCTGGTGCTGCACACCGCCGCCGTCGGCTCGGAGACGACCATCCCCGGACTGGCGGAGGGTGAGGCGGAGCAGCTCCGCGAGCGCCTCGCCGACGTGGACCCCGATGTCGTCAGCATCTGAGCCCCCGCCGCCCCCGCCGCCCGGTCCCCTGCCGCCCGGCTCCCCCCCGCCCGACGGCGTGCCCGGGCCGGCGGCGGCCCCGCTCGGCGGACAGCTGCACCCGTCGGTCATCGCGCTGTGGCCGCTCCAGCAGCTCCCGGGACTGGTCATCGCGTTCGTCCTGGGTGGCGGGCCGCTCGGGATCGGCGGGCTGCTGGCGGCCGGCGCCGGCCTCCTGCTGGTCGTCGGCGCCGCCATCTGGTGGAACCGCTTCACCTGGTCCGTCGAGGGCGGCACCCTCGTCATCGAGAAGGGGCTGATCCAGCGGTCACGCCGGGTCATCCCCGCCGACCGGGTGCAGTCCGTCGACCTGGTCACCCCGCTGTGGCACCGGGCCTTCGGCGTGGTCCGCGTGAAGGTCGAGGCGATCGGCGGCTCGGACACCGAGGGGAAGCTCGAGGCGCTCGACACCCAGACCGCCCTCGCGCTGCAGGCCGCCCTGATCGGCGCCCGAGCACGCGCCGGCCGCCACGCCAGGTCTGAGGCTCAGGTGGAGGGTGAGGGAGGCCGCTCCTCCCCCGACGCGGGTGCCGGCTCGACCACCGGAGCGGGCGCCGAGGACGCGGTCCAGGGACGGGATGCCCAGCCGCGGGTCCTCGCGCAGGTGAGCGTCCGAGACCTCGTGGTGGCGGGAGTCACCGGGGGCCGCATCGGCGTGGTCGCCGTGATCGTCGGTGGTGCCCAGCAGATCGTCGGCGACCGCATCGACGACGCCATCGAGGCGATCCCGACCGACATCGGGCTGGTCCTCGGCGCGATCCTCGCCGTCGTGGCCGTGCTGGTCGTGTTCGGCCTCTCCATCGCCGCGACCGTCGTCGCCTTCTGGGACTTCACGATCAGCCGCGACGCGGACGAGCTGCGGATCTCCCGCGGGCTGATCGAGCACCGGCTGGAGACCGTCCCGCTGCGTCGCATCCAATCCCTCCGCCTCGAGCAGAACGCCCTGCGCCGCGCCTTCGGGCTGGCGTCGGTGAAGGCGGACCTGGCCGGGCGGGCCGGAGGGGAGGACGCCGGCACCGGCCTGCTGCTCCCCATCGCCCCGCGGGAGGACGCCGAGCGCCTGATCGCCGACCTGCTCGGATCCGACGTGCCGCTGCACGCCGATCTCGAGGGCCCGCCGGCACGATCCCGTCGCCGGTACACCTTCAGGGGGGTGGTGGTGGGCGTGGTGCTGGGCATCGCCGGAGGGGCGGCGATCATCGCCGGCGCGCCGGTGTGGACGCCGGCGGTCAGCGGGCTCATGGGGCTGGCCGTCGGCATCCCCCTCGCCCACGCGTACTGGCGGGCGATCGGCCGGACCGAGGTCGAGGGGGTGCTCGTGTCCCGCACCGGCGTCCTGGTCCGTCGCCGCGTGCACGTGCCGGTCGGCCGGGTCCAGCGCATGGCCGTGCAGGCCAGCCCGTTCCAGCGCCGCCTGCGGCTGGCGGACATCGAGATCGGCATCGCCCGCTCCGGTGGCTGGGCCGGACCGAGGATGCTCGAGGTGGACGCCGACCTCGCCATGGCCCTCACGGCGGACACGGTGCACGACGCCGTCGAGGCCTCTCGCCGCCCGGCCCGGACCGGCTGAGCTCGTCGGCGTGCCGGCGCAGGCCCCGCGGGTCGGCCTGCGCGGTGGTTCTCCACAGGGAGGGTGTTGGAGGGGAGGGGTGGGGTTGTAGCGTGCTGGGTGCCTGGGAGTGGTCGACGACGGGGGTTGTCGCGTGGGTGAGGTGGACGCCAGAGAGGTGGCCTTCAAGGTCGCGATGGCGGTGATCGGGCTGGTCGGGGTCGTGCTGTTGGTGCAGCGGTACG
>NZ_CAXQBR010000082.1 GCF_964222135.1 Euzebya sp. | reverse complement strand
CATGGAGGAACGAGCTGAGCAGGTGCAGGCGCTGCTCGCCGATCGGGGCCATCACCGTGCACCGTCGATCCCGGACCTGCTGATCGCCGCGACCGCCGAGCTGACGGGTCTGACGATCCTGCACCTCGACAAGGACTTCGAGTTGATCGCCGAGATCACCGCGCAACCTGAGGAACGACTCGTCCTCAGCATGTGATCTGCGCTGCCGGCAACCCTGGCCGAGCAGCCGTTCTCACAGGACTGGCGGCCCGCAGATGCGGCGACTCCGTTGCCGGCCTGTAGGGCAACCTCTCGTGGGGGTTGTGCGTGTGCGAGATGATGGCTTCACTGACGACGGCAGAAGGGCTGGGGGTGGACGAGGCCTTCACCGAGGTCTACCGACGCGCCCATGCCGGCACCGTTCGTCTGGCCTGGGTGCTGTGCGCTGATGTGGCAGTCGCGGAGGAGATCGCCCACGACGCCTGGGTCGCAGCGTTGCGACGGCACCGCCGTCAACGGATCCGCGACATCGAGCCGTATGTGTGCCGGGCGGGGGTCAAGGCGCGGAGCCGATGGCATGGTCGTACCGCGATCTGGTGTTCCTGCGGTTGCTCGCGAGGATGCGCCATCACGGCGTGGACCGGGACCTCGCGTCGGCCCACGTCGCCAAGCTGCGCGAACTGCTCGCCCAGCCGGACTTCCAGCACACGAAGGTCCACATCGCCGGCGGCCTGATCATCGACGGGGAGGAGACCGACCTCCTCACCGGGCAGCAGGCGTTTGCCGAGGCGCTGGCCGTGCTCGATCCGTTCGACCTGACCGAACGTGTCGACGGCGTCAACGACCGTCCGACCCACGGGCCGGACTTGATCGAGCCGAGCACGTGGACGTACATCTCCCCGAGCGTCATGGGTGGTGAGCCCTGCGTCAGCCGGTCACGCATCCCCTCGGCCACCGTGGCCAGCCTCGTCCACGAACGCGATCTCACCGCGGCCAAGATCATCAGCCTGTACCCGCAGCTGACCGAGGAGGCGATCGAGGACGCGGTCGCGTTCGAAGCGGACCTGATGCACCGAGCGGCCGTCGCCGCGTAACCCTGGTGCGACTGCCACCGGCGAGACCCTTCCGGCCCGCTGCGAGCACCTATAGCATTGACGCTATGCCCTGGGGGACCGTCGAGCTGGAACCGGAGGTCACAGAGTGGCTGGCATCCCTCGTCGACAACGAGTTCGGTCAGGTGGAGCGTTACATCGATCTCCTGGCCGACGAGGGCGTGCACCTCACGGAACCGTTCAGCCGCCAGCTGAGTGGCAAGCTGCGCGAGCTGCGGTTCTTCCTGGGCCGTCGTCAGGTGCGCATCACCTACTACATCGCCACCGGGGCGCCGCATCGTGTTGCTGACGGTGTTCGCCAAGACCCGCGCACGCGAGCGCCGCGAGGTGCAACGGGCCGAAGCGGCCATGCAGCGGTGCATCGAACAGGGCCATGTCGCTGAGGAGGACCCATGACGACGAGGAAGAGCTGGGATGAGATCAAGGCCGCCCGCGCGGAAAGTCCGGAGCGTGGGCGGGGCTATGAGAAGGCAGGGCGGGCGATCCGCCTCGCCGGTGAGATCCGTGCCCTCCGTGAGGCGCGCGGTCTCAGCCAGCAACAGCTCGCGGAGATGGTCGGCACCACCCAGTCCGCCATCGCCCGCCTCGAGGGCGGCCACGTCTCCCCGAACCTCAAGACGCTGGACCGGATCGCTGATGCCCTCGGTGTCGAGCTGAGCCTCAGGTTCGTCGACCTCAGCGCCTGATCACTGCGCCGAAGGGCAGCTCTGGCTGAGCCGCCCCAGGGAGCCAAACAGGGAGCCAAGCGGACGACATCCCACGACACGCGGTGATGACTCAGGGAGCAAAGGCCTCGCCATGGCTGAGGGGTGGGTGGCGGCGCGTGTCGTCGACCTCACCGGGGGACGGGTCGACCCCGGCGACGGCGACGGCCTCCCGGCGGTCACGTCCGTCTGCGGTGACACGCTGTACTCCATCAGCCACGACACGACCGGAGAACCCCACCTCGCGGTGGCCGATGCCCTGGCCCGGCACTTCGGTTGCACACCCGGGGTTACCTGGTGACCGCCCGCGTGGGGGAGCCGCCCTACCGGGGGCCTGGATGCGTCAGCTGGTGCGGAGATCCTCGTACGACCACGGCGCTGAGGGCAGCAGCAGCTCAGGGTCACCTGTGAGCAGGGGGGCTTGGTGCTCGACTGCCGTCGCAGCAGCGAAGGCGTCGGCGTAGGCCATCGGGTGATCTGCCTTGATCGTCGCGGCAGCGAGCACGCGTTCCTCGTCTGGGACGTCCAGGTGAAGTCGCGGCCGCAGGTCACGCACGACCGACTGCGCCGCATCGTGGCCGTGCAGGCGTCGGACGATGTAGAAGACCTCGCCCAGGTTGATCCAACTCATCACCGGACTCATGTCGCCGTCCAACTCGGCCTGGACACGGGATGCGGCAGGCTCTGTGCCTTCCAGCAGTCGAAGGACCGCCCAGGAGTCGAGGACGACGGTCACCTGCGGTCCTCGCGCGTGCGGTCGGCCGCACGCTCGCGATCCAACTCATCGACGAGTGCGCTTCCGGCGAACCGGCCCTTGAGCGGTTGCGTGGACCGCATCGGCCGGACGGCGACGTGGTCGCCGTCACGCCAGAACGTGACCTCATCGCCCGGTTCGAGGCCGAACTCGTCACGGAGGTTCTTGGGGATGACGACCTGTCCCTTCGGGCCGACCTTGTGAGTCATACCTATTAGTATGACTCAGGTTGGCGGTCTGGCAACGCCGCACGCCTGCCGGGCTCTATAGCGCGCTGAGGAGGACCCCATGACGACGAGAAGAGCTGGGATGAGATCGAGGCCGCCCGCGCGGACAGCCCGGAGCGTCGGCTGAGGCCCCGCCCGTCAGTGCGTGAGCCCCCGAACGCGGGAACCAACCGTCCGCGATCGCCTGCGGCAGGAACGTCCCGGTCTAGCATCGCCATATGCCGATGATGGCGGCGCCTACCGATAACGAGACGACCCCGCTGAGCGCAAGCGGCGTGCCTGTTCCGGAGCCTGAGTGACCCCGTCCGCCTGGAGGTGCTCCGACTGCTGGCGACGGGCGAGCACCGGGTGGTGGATCTGACCCGGCGGCTCGGTCTGGCCCCGTCGACGGTGTCGGCCCACTGCGCGTGCTTCGCGATTGCGGGCTGATCACGTCCCGGCCGGAGGGTCGGGCGACGATGAACTCCCTGGCTGTGGGTGATGAGGTGCTGGCCGTGCTGGCCGCGGCGGAGGAGCTGCTGGCGGCGACGGAGCACGGCCGTGACGGCGACGAGCACGCAGGTGGAGGGGCCGGCACGGCGGGCGGTTCGACTCGAGCAGTTCACGATCGGCTACAACGTCGTCGAGGGGGTCGTCGCGGTCGCGGCTGGCCTGGCGGCCAGCCTCGTGTCGCTGGTGGGGTTCGGCATCGACTCGGGCATCGAGGTCGCCGCTGCCGGGGTGGTCCTGCACCGGCTGCTCGCGGAGCTCCGCGGCGGAGACGTCGACGAGGCCAAGGAGCGGCGTGCGCTGAGGTTCATCGCGCTGACGTTCTTCGCCCTGGGCCGCCCACGTGACCCCCGAGGGGTTTCCTGCGGCTGCTCGGCAACGAGACGCCCGACACGAGCGTGGTGGGGATCGCCCTGACGGGCGTCGATCGTCGTCATGCCGTGGCTGGCGTGGGCCAAGCGACGAGCTGGTGAGGCCATCGGCTCGCGGCTGGTGATCGCGGATGCGGCCGAGGCGCGGTTGTGCGCATGGTTGTCGGTGTCGACCTTCGCGGGGCTCGCGGCGTTCGCGCTGTTCGGCTGGACGTGGGGCGGTCGGGGCCTCCCGGTTCGCTGATGCGGCGATCGCGTCCTTGCGGCTGGCGGCGGGCGACACCGTGGTGGACCTGGGCACGGGAACGGGTCGGAACCTGCGGGTGCTCGCCGGGGCCGTCGGGCCGACGGGGCGCGTCGTCGGTGTCGACCTGTCCCGAGGCGATGCTCGCTCGTGCCCGTCGGCGGGTCGACCGTGCGGGTGTGCGAGACGTGGAACTCGTCATCGGTGACATCGCGGAGTACCGGCTGCCGGAGGGGACGTCGGCGGTGATGGCGTCCTCGTGGAGATGCCGCCCGACTACGGCGACGTGATCCGCCGGCTGGTCGGAGAGCTCCCGGCCGACGGACGGATCTCGGTCACGGGCCTGCGGGACCCGGAGGGCTGGCCGAAAGTGGCTGGTCCGGTTGTCGTCGGCGCTCAACCGGCGCTTCGGGGTCTCAGAGGCCTACCGGGACACCGCCAGTGGGAGGCGGTCCAGGCCGCGACCTCCGACACCAGGTGCGAAGACACCCTGCTCGGAGGTGTCTACCTGGCCGCCGGGCACCGTCCCCGGCCGTTCCCGGTGACGGTCATCCGGCGGGAGTGGATCGTGGTAGGCGAAGGGTGAAGCGGGCGCCGCCGGCGGCGTTGGAATCGACGGTGAGCGTGCCGCCGTGGGCGGTGGCGAGCTCCGTCGCGACGGCCAGCCCGATGCCAGACCCCCCGGCTGCCTTGCCGAGCTCGCCCTGGGAGAACCGCTCGAACAGGTGGGCGGTCTCGTCGGGTGGCACGCCCGGGCCGTTGTCGTCGACCAGGAGCTCCGCGATCCCGTCGCGGGCCCGGGTGGTGACGGTCACCCGACCCCCCGGCGGGGTGAACTTGATCGCATTGCTCAGGAGGTTCAGCGCCACCTGGTGAAGCCGGTCGGGGTCGCCCTGGACCGGCGCGGTGGTGAACTCGGTGTGGACGTCGAGGTCAGCGTCCACAGCCGGGGTCTGCACCGAGGCTGCTGCCCGGGCGGCGACGTCGGCGAGGTCGACGGGCTCGTGGCGCATGGTCAGCCGCGCGGCGTCGGCTGCGGCGAGGGTCTCCAGATCGCCGACAAGGCGGGTGAGCCGGACGATCTCGTCGTGGAGGG